>NZ_JAGQDB010000040.1:0-21400 GCF_024346495.1 Cyanobium sp. A1C-AMD
ATCACCTCCGGCAGGCCAAAGCGGTGCCGGGCCGCCCAGAGCACCTCGATCTCCAGTGCCGCCGGGGCCATCTGCCCCTGAGATTCACCCGATCGGGGGATGGCAGAGCGGGCTGGTGGTGCCAGCAGACCAGCCAGACAGAAGCCGCAGTAGTCGCTCTCCGCCTCCCCCTTGAAGCTGAGGTCACAGGAGAGCGCCAGCAGGGCGTACTGGCGCTGGCTGCCCTCCTCACGGGGGAAGGGCGGCCGGATCCACTGCCTCAGGAAGATTGAGCCCGATGCCGGGCTGGGCCGCTGCTGATAGAGCGCCGCCCACCAGTAGGCGCCAAGTCGGGCGCGGATCTTGAGTAGTTCCGGCAGGGGAAACCGCTCCGGGCACAGGGCTTCTCCTGGCTGGCGCCAGTCGGGGATCAGGGTGCAGGTGGGCGGCAGCTTGGCCCGCTCGGTTGGCTCCTCAGCGATGGCCGGCAGGTCGAGCACGGTCCAGTGCTGCGGCGCTTCCCCCAGCTCCTGCTCGTACAACCAGCCGATCACGTCCTGGTGGTCCCAGCGGGTGAGCACCACCACCTGAGCCGAGAGGTTCGGCTGGGTGTTGCCGTCTGGGCCCAGCACCGAGGCGGGCTCAGCGCGCGTCAGCCACACCGAACGCAGCCAGTCGATAAGTTTCTGCCGCAGTGCTGGGGATGCGGCATCACCAGGGCCCTTGTAGGGGTCGTCGATGATCCCCAGGCTGTAACCCTTGCCGGTAAAGGGGCCATCCACACCAGCAGCGATGCAGCCGCCCCGCTGCCGCGTCAACCAGTTGCCGACGGCCGCCGAGTCCCGGGCCAGCAGGTGGCCGGTCACCCGGTAGAAGTGGCGCGCTTCTCTGGAATGGGCGTAGGCCAGTTCGGCTGAGTACGAGGCAATCGCCGCGAAGAGGTGCGGGTAGCGCTGCAGGAAGTAGGCCGGAAACAACTTGGAAACCAGGAGACTTTTGCCGAGCCGGGGAGGACAGGTGACGATCAGACGGCTGAGCTGGCCATCGGCCAACTGCTGGAGCAGGTCGATCAGAACCTCAGCCCAGCGGTGGAAGCCGTAGCGGGGGTAGGCCTCGGCGATGAAGCTGCGCAGGCTCTGGGGTTCTGCTGGCTCGGCTGTGTTGGTTGTGGGGAGGTGCAGCAGGCCGGCGTCACCCCAGGGGTCGAGCTGGCTCAGCAGCAGACCGCCTTCTGCAACGGCATGTGGCGTGAGCACCGGTGCTGGCATCACGGTGGCGCTGGTGCTCGCGGTCATGCCCGTGGCTCCGGTGGCTTGATCGGTGCGCGCAGCAGGCCGCCGATCTCAGCGATCACCCGAAAGGCACCCACGGCAGCGCTGAACTGCTCGGAATCCATGGCCCGGCGGGCGCACTCATTTAGGGCAAAGATCTGCTCAGCCTGGTGGCGGCGGCGGTCGGTGATCAGCTCCTCCACCATCCGCTCGCGGGCGAGGTTGAGGTAGCGGTTCACCGTCTGGCTGTTGCGGACCCCCCATTTCTCACCAGCATTTTCGAGGATCTGTACCAGCGGCAGTCGCTGAGCGATCCACAGCTGGGCCTCCGCGATGCGGCGCTCGATCTCCAGCCGGCTGGGTCTAGGAACTGGGATTGCCCCACGCTTCTGCCGCGGTGGATTGCCCTTGCCTACCGGGCGGCTGGGGTCAACGCCCACCGTCTCGCCCAGGGGCCGGCCGTCGGCGTCCTCTGCCAAAGCAGCAGTGCGCAGGGCTTCTATGGGATCGAGCTGGCGAGCCTCCAGCAGCGCAAGAGCGCTGGGATCAGCAGCGGGAGGGTGTCCGGCAGCCACGCGTAAACAACACCTGCAGAGGGAAAAGCAATGCCAACGCGAATGAGAAGCGGTGTATTTGCGTTCCCGAAAGCATAGCCGCGTTGCCAAGGGTTGCTCCCTGTGGCCATGCGTCGCGCTACCGGTGAGAGCGAGCCCGCTCCTGCCTATCCACTCAAGGGCTGCTGGCTGCTGCAGCTGGCCTGCCCGAGTCCGTCTAACAGGCCGGAGCGGTTCTAACAGCGTTCTAACAGTTGCCGTTAGACCTCAGATCCACTGCGCAGCAGCAACTCTGGGGTGCCCTCCTCTTCTTTCTAACCTTCTAACAGGAAGAGATAGTTACACAAGCAAAGAGGGGGAGGCAGGGGGTCTCTCCTGGATCGGGGGTGTGCACTGGGGTGTGTAAAGAGAGAGTCCCTACCCCCTGTAGGAGTGTTAGAACGTTAGAAGCCAGTCACTGCAAGGGGTTTTGCTCTAACAGCCCTGTTAGAGAGCGGCCCCTTCTAACGCTCCGGCGCCGGTGAGCATGGCCAGGGGCAGGGCCACAGCCCGCGAGCTGCCCAGGCCGCGGAAGTGCACCAGCTGCGAGCGGCTGGCGCCAGGCAGGCGACTGAGGATGGCACCCCAATTGGTCACCCAGGAGGTATCCGCCAGCATGCGGGCAATGGCTTCTGCGCTGTTGCTGATCAGCAGCTCCCCCTCCCGCACCCGCAGACCATGACGGGCCAGCAGGTCGGCGACATCGGCCGGCCGCACCGGCTCCATCGGTGAGGGCAGGGCGCTGGATACCAGCTCCACCAGTTCCAGCACGGTGCGGGTCACCACCGTGCGCTCCTCGCTCTCCACCCGCAGCTGGTGCTGCAGGATCCGATTGAGGCAGCGGCGCTCATCAGGGACCTCCGTGCTTTCGCGGTAGCTGCTCCAGTCCGCGCCATCGATCAGGCTCTGGACCTCCGCCGCGCTGGGCACGCGCGAGGCCTGCAGTGACCAGGCACCGGCCAGCAAGGTGCCGTACTGATCGCCCAGGGCCTGAGAATCGAAGTGAGCGGCCGCCACCTGGGAGCAGACGACGATCGAGCGGCGGATCACCGGGATCAGCGCCACGGTGCGGGCGATCAACCGGTTCGCGAACGCCGGTGTGATCAGCTGCTCGAGGTCCCGGTCCAGCGCCTGCCAGTGCGCCTCCCGCTGCTGCTGGGGGAGCTCGCTGGGGTTGCGCAGGTTGAGCGGCGCAAAGCGGCGCCGGTCGGCACCCTGTTTGAGCCCGGTGGCGATGGAGGAGAGCAGGAACATCGAGCGCACCGAATAGCGCGCCACCTCGCCGGCAGGTGAGCCCTTGACGATCGCTGCGCGGGATTCGGAGCTCGCCACCCGCGCCAGCGCCAGGATCGCCTGGATGCGCTGCTGGTCCTCTCGCTCGTTGCTCTCCGCCTCATCGATCAGCACCGGCAGGGCATCGGAGCGCAGGGTCTGGCGGATGCCAGCTTCTGTGACGCTGCCGACGAACACCCGCGCCATGTCAGCCAGCAGCACGCCGCAGAAGCGCTCAAACAGATGCGACTTGCCCGAGCCGGCCGGCCCGCTCAGCCAGAGGTGGGGCCGCCAGCGCAGGGCACCACAGATCGGCGCCAGCGTCAGCCAGCCCGCCAGCAGCATCGCCGAGGCCGGCACCTCCCAGTGGAAGCGGTCCGCCAGGGTGAGCACCAGCAGGGCCTCCTCGTCGCTGAGCGGTTGGGCAGCTCCCGTGCCCACTAGGGCAGTACCGCGCTGGTAATGAAAGCGGCTAGCGAGGGTGGCACTGAGTGGCCGCGGCTCACCATCCACCACCAGGCGATCGCCCAGATGCAGCACGCAGCGGCCCTCGTCCCACCAGCTGCCGCGGCCGCGCAAGCGATCGGGATCAAACATTCCCACCGCCGCCTGACGGCAGAACAGATCAGAAGCCGCGGCCGTCCAGTTCACGCCTCGCTTGTTTGGGTAGAGGGTCTCCCAGTAGGCCAGGGGTGCCAGCCGGCAGAGGTTCACGCCGCCATGGGCAGAGGAGCCCAGCCTCATCACCTGGCCGGTGGAGCGCGGTTGATAGAAGTAGCCGTCGCTGTCGTAGCCCAGGCACACGAAGGGCTCATCGCCTGAGGGGCCTGGTCGCTCAGGCGGCACTGCATGAGAAGCACCGCCCTGCAGCGCAGGTGCCGGATCAGCTGCCGGGGCTTTCGCGTCGTCGTCTGCCTCTGACTGCGGTAGTTGCACTGTTCGGCAATGGGCCTCCAGGTAGGCCTGGGCTTCTGCCGCACTCCAGCTGGCATCGGCCAGATCCCAGCCCGCTGCGCCCGGCGCATCCACCAGGTCCCAGTCCGCCTCCGTACTGCCCGGCGGCAGCACCACCGACACAAGGCAGCCGAGCTCCAGCAGTAGGGCCGAGAGCCGCGCCATCGCCTCACGGCCACTGGTATCGGCATCGGGCCAGAGGCTGACGGCACGGCCGGCCAGGGGGTTCCAGTCGACGCTGCCAATTGCCTGACTGCCGCCGCACCAGCTCACCACCACGTGATCGGGGAACAGCACTACTGCGGCATCGGCTGCTTTCTCCCCCTCAGTGATCAGCACCGGCGACCAGAAGTGGCGCTCTAACTCCGCCAGCCGGTAGAGCGGCCTGGGGGCCGGCCAGTCGGAGCGGAACGGATCGCGGCGGGAGGGGAAGTGCCAGCCCCCAGCCAGCCAGGTGCGCTGCACGAACACCTTGCGCTGCCGCCCGCCCTGCAGCAGATCCAGCCGCTGCACCCAGAACAGCGGTGCTCCGGCCGCATCGGTGTAGCACCACTGGCCGCTGGCGCTGCCCAGCTCCGGTGGCCGGGCAGCGGGCGGTGGGGTGTCGGGGATGCGGGTAGGTCGGCCGGCCTTGCTGCCTGAGCGGCTGTGCCTGGGGCTGGCAGGGGCTGGCCGGTGCGGGGCTGGCTGCGCCGGCAGGGCCAGGTGGGCCTCGATGCGGCGGGCAGCGGTGGCGAAGTCCCAGCCGGTAAGGCGCAGCAGTAGATCCATGCCGCTGCCACCGCCACCGCGCTGCTCGCGGCCTCCGCACTGGTTGCAGAACCAGCCGCCCGGGCCGTCATCGCGGTCCCAGCGGTAGCGGTCGGTGCCGCCGCAGGCGGGGCAGGGCTGATGGCGGTTCTCCAGCTGCTCCGGTGCCAGAGCAGCGAGCTCGATCAGCAGCCGCGGCCACTGGCCAGCCGCAGCTGCCAGCACATCGGTGGCCATCAGCGCTGGGGAGTTTGGGCCCCAGCAGGAGGTACGGGCTGCTGAGCGTTGAGCGACCGTCCCTCGCCACGCATCACCTGCACCAGGGTGCGGCGCACAAAGGAGGCACGACTCTCGATGCCCGCGGCGTGGTCATCGATCCAGGAGACCACGGCCTCCGGCAGCTGCAACTGGATGCGCTTCATGGTGGCATTAAAATGCTTGCCCGAAAGCCTAGCCGGTGTTTCGCAAGCCCTAAACTCTGCCGCGGTGCTGCCTTGCCGGTGTGTCTTTCAGCCTGCGCTCCTATCAGCAGGAGGCCGTAGAGCGCGTCCGCCAGGCCTTCCTTTCGGGCCATCGCGCCGTGCTCTTTGTGCTGCCGACTGGCGGCGGCAAGACCGTGGTCTTCAGCCACATCGCCGAGCAGGCCGCTGCCCGCGGCAAGCGCATCGCCGTACTGGTGCACCGGGCTGAACTACTTGATCAGGCCTGCCGCTCCCTGGCGGCTATGGGAGTGCGCCATGGCGTGATTGCCGCCGGCCGCTCCATGAACCTGGCGGCGCCAGTGCAGGTGGCCAGCGTCCAGACCCTGGCCCGGCGCCTGGCGCAGCTACCGGCCGATCTGTTCCAGCTGCTGGTGGTGGATGAGGCCCACCACAGCAATGCCGGCACCTGGGCCAAGGTGATCGGCCACTTTGAGCGAGCCCTGCTGCTGGGCGTCACGGCCACTCCGGTGCGAGGCGATGGCCGCGGCCTCGGCGAGTTCTATTCCGCCCTGGTGCTCGGCCCCAGTGCCGCCTGGCTCTGCGCCGAGGGCTACCTGGCACCGGCGCGGGTGTTTGCCCCACCGCTGGGGTTCTCGGTGAAGGGCCTACGCCGGCGGATGGGGGATTTCGACCTGAGGCAGGCCGCCGGTGAGCTGGGCGGCAGCCGCATCCTTGGCGATGCCGTTAGTCACTACCTCAGCCATCTGAGCGGAAGCACGGCCATCGCCTTCTGCTGCTCGATCGCCCACGCGCAAGCCGTGGCGGAAACCTTCTCGGAACGGGGCGTGGCCGCGGCATTGATCGATGGCTCGATGGACCCCCTGCAGCGGCGGCGGTTGCTGGAGCAGCTCGGCAGCGGTGAGCTGCAGGTGCTCACCAGCTGCAACCTGATTGGTGAGGGGGTCGATGTGCCGTCGGTGGGGGGCTGCCTGCTGCTGCGGCCCACCCAGAGCCTGGCGCTGCACCTGCAGATGATCGGTCGCTGCCTGCGGCCCCAGCCGGGCAAGCAGGCGGTGATCCTCGATCACGTCGGCAATATCGAGCGTCTCGGTCACCACCTCGACGAGCAGGAGTGGAGCCTCGAGGGCGTGCGCAAGCGCAAGCAGAGCAAGGCTCCCTCCGTGAAGACCTGTCCGGAGTGCTTCTGCGCCATGGCCAGCGCCGCCAGCCTCTGCTCGGAATGCGGCAAGCAGTTCCGGCCTGAAAAACGCCAGCTGGTGACGGTGGCCGGCGAGCTGAGTGAACTGAGCCAACAGGAGCTGCGCAGAGAGCGCCGCCGCGAGCAGCGCCAGGCCCGCACCGCGGCTGATCTGGAAGCGCTGGGAATCCAGCGCGGCATGAAAAACCCCAAGGGCTGGGCGCGGCATGTGATCGCCAGCCGCCAGGCGCGCGGCCAGTGGGAGCTGCTGGCATGAGCGAGCAGGAGCTGCAGCAGCGGATCCGCCTGGAGCTGGGCCACGGACCGGTGCGGCTATGGCGCAACAACGTCGGCGCCCTGCGCGATGAGCGCGGCCGTCTGGTCACCTACGGACTGTGCAAAGGCAGCAGCGACCTGATCGGCCTCAGCCAGGTCGTGATCGGCCCCGAGCACCTGGGTCAGGCCCTGGCACTATTCACCGCCCTTGAGGTGAAGACAGTCCGGGGCCGCTTGAGCGAGGAGCAGGAGAAGTTCCTGCGGCTGGTGCAGCAGCTCGGCGGCCGCGCCGGCGTGGTGCGTTGCCTGGACGATGCGCAGCAGATCCTGCGCTTGCCCTGAGGAAGCCTTGGGCGCTCAGGCCTCAGAGCAGCCGGCGACTGCGGCGAGCCAGTGTTCGCTCCACTTCATCAATGTTCCACAGCAGGGGAGGTCTGCTTACTCCGGCGCCTGCTGCTCGGAAATGGTCTCCAGCCCGCAGCACCCCATCTCTGCGCAGACGCAACAGGCTTCTGTCACTAATGCGTAGGGCCTCGCAGGCCTCCCGGGTTGAGTGTGTATACGCCATGGAGCGCCTGGGTTCGCCTGGATCGGAATGTAGGCGAACTTCCCGAGACACAACTGTTCTCTGATCCGCCTATCTGCGGGCTGAACGTATTAGCGTGATGCCCCTAATTTGGTTGCTAAATGGAATCCTGTGTGGCGCTCTTTTCGGTAACCCCTTTCCTGGTTCCGGCTCTGCTGGTGTCCCATACGGGAACACGCTGCCCTTCTGCCTTGCTGACGCTGAAGTGCTGCGACGCAAGCGGGGCAGGGGCCGCCGTGCAAGCTTAATAATGTTTTCTGCATCCCATTTGGGAACCTGCGCTCCAGGTCTTTTGCATCAGTGATCGGCATCAAGAGGGGGGCGATTGACCAGTTCCCGTACCCGCGCTTCCAGGCGAGGCATCTCCAGTCGGCGGCCGTAGGTCTGCAGGTGCACCGCTGGTGAGTGGCCCATCAAGGCGGCGCTCTCGCGCACATGCAGCCCCAGGTCGAGGCCCAGCCGCAGGGCAAAGGCATGGCGCAGCCCGTAGGAGGTCAGCTCCGAAGGCAGCTCGGCGGCAATGGCCTGGCGCTGCTGCAGACGCTTGAGCTGCTGGCTGAGTACTTCGCCAGGCGAGCGGTGCTGCACCACACAGTCCGGCAGTCCGTAGGTCAAGAAGCGATCGACGAGCTGCTGGCAATCGGCTGGCCAGCCAGCAGGGGGAACAGCGGGTACGCGGCGTTGACCCGTGCTGCCCCGGCTGTTGCGCTTGGTATGGGAGACCACGGCCACGGGGTGCCCTTGCTCCTTGAGTAGCACCAGACCTTTGAGTTCAGCAGGGCGCAGCCCAAAGGCCACCAGGCAGTCCCAAGCCACCAGGTCGGCCGCCCCAAGACGAAGGCTGGCCTCGACGCGCGCGCGTAGCTCGGTGATCTCCTCGTCACTGAAGGCGCGAACACCTTCCGGGGGCGCCACAGCCTTGCCATTGCCGCGCAAGGGCGCCAAGGACTCCGGCCAGGGCCAGCCAGCTGCCTTCCACAGCTGCCGGTAGCGGTTGAACGCCATCTGGCGTGAGCGGCTGTTGGGAGCCCAGTGCCGCAGGGTGGTTTCCAGCAGCTCCTCGTCGAGTAGCCAGTGCCGGTTGGCCGCTTGCTGCGTGAGCTTCCCGTAATAAGGAAGGTAGGTGCGCTGCCAGGTGGAGATCCCCACCGTCTCCCCGAGCAGTCCCTTCTCAAGCCGCAGGATCACCTTGTTCAGTTCCTCCGGGCGTAGCCGGCGCTCATTGCCTGCGGGGAGGCAGTCCTCCGGGTCTGGCCAGCGCCAGGTGCCAGCCATGACCGCTTCATGGATGGCCATTGCTTCTGTGAGCGCTTCTGAGGTCTTGTCGGGCGCCGCGCTGGTCTGCAGGGTGACGGCCCGGACCTTGGGAGCCGCTCCTGCAGGTTCATCAGGGCGGAGCGGCAGCTCGGCGCTCAGCACCCGCAGGCGGTCGTGGTGCAGCTGGAGAAACCAGCCACCCCGCCCGCCACGACTTCGCTTGAAGCTGCGGGAGAGGTCCTTGAGCCACGGCGGGCTGGCCACGGGTCTTGGGTAAAAACTGGGTAAAAAATAGTCCGATCTCGACGGTTTCAGGCGGTTTTGAGCCGATCCAGTCGGATCAGCCCCTCTCCTGAAAGCCCCTGCGGTGACTGGCCTAAACCCCTGACACCGCTTGGCTTTTGGTAACGCCCCCTGTTGGATTCGAACCAACGACCGGCTGCTTAGAAGGCAGCTGCTCTATCCGGCTGAGCTAAGGGAGCAGCCGTTGCAATGATCGCTCAGCAGGTGGGGGCCACACAACTGCGGCCTTGGCGCCAAAATGGCAATAGTTATCAATTTTGAAATGCGGCTCGCCCTGCTTTTTTCTGCTGCTGGCCTGCTGGCCCTTGCGGCTCCCTTGGGCGCCCAGGCTGTGAGCTTGGATGATGCCTGCGGCATATTTGCCGGCAAGCTCAGTGCCGCCCAGGCTGCGGGTGATACCCAAAAAGCCCAGAAGATCTATCAAGAGGGCTCAGCGCGCATCGCCTCGAGGTTCAACGGTGCCAGCTGCCCGAACGTCAAGCCACCAACCCCCTAAACCTGCTGGCTCTTTCGGCCTACACTGGTCTGCTGCGCAACTCTCGCCCCATGGCTGCCACCCGGCTCACTGACAGCCAGAAGATCGAGATCGTGGCTCGCTACCGCGCTGGTGACGTCAGCGCCGAGCTGGCAGAGGCCTATGGCTGCAGCACCAACACGGTGAGCCGCGTGGTCAAGGCTGGGCTGGAGCCAGCTGAATACGAGCAGCTCAAGCAGCAACGCATCCGGCAGCTCAAAGTTTCACAAGAACAACCTGCTTTAGAACTAGCTGCTCCAGAACAAGCACCTCCAGAACTAGCTCCATCAGAGCCTGAACCCCTGGAGCCTGAACCTCTAGAGCCTGAACCCCCTGAGCTTGAGCTGCCAGAGCCAGAGCCTGAGCTGCCAGAGCCGGCCGGCGACGACGAAGACCATGCGGTGCTAGCGATCGATGATGCCGATGATTTTGGCGATGACGCCAATGATCTCGACTTCGCTGACGACGACCTAGCCGACCAGTTTGTGGCCGTGCCGCTGTTGCTGGTGGATCACGTTGGCGAGCCGGCCCAATGCCAGCCGCTCGCAGATGCGCCCCTTCCAGCCAGCGTTTACATGCTGGTTGACAAAACAGTGGAGCTCCAAGCCAAGCCGCTCAAGGACTTCCCCGAACTTGGCCAGCTAGCCGATGGCGAAGAGGAGCGGCAGGCTCTGATGGTGTTTGCTAATCCCCGCCAGGCCAAACGCCACTGCGGCCGCACCCAGCGGGTGATCAAGGTGCCAGACACTCGTATTCTTGAGCGCACGGCGCCCTACCTGATCGCCCAAGGCATCAGCCGGGTGGTGATGGAGGGCAGCCTCTACTCTTTGCCAGGCAGTTAATCGCCAGGCACTTAATCCCCGGGCAGTTGCTCGTTGCGGGGGGCGACCAGGGCGGCGCTGCAGCCGCCACTGAGTACGCCAATTACTAGAGCAATGCCCACCAGAAAACCGGCTGGCAGAGGGGTGCTGCGGGCAAAGCCCAGGTTGAGGCTGGGGCGCTGGTCGAGGTTTTGAGCACCCAGGCAGAGGATCGCTAGCAGCAAGCCACCGCCCAGCAGGCTGGATGCAAGCAGGCGCAGGCGCACGACCATCAGGGCAACAGGAGAACGCTCTGGATGCAGTCTGCCCGGTCAGGACTCGGGCTGCAGCGGCTCCTGGTGCAGCAGGGCGTAGAGCTCCCGCTTGCTGTGGCCGGTGCGCTCGGCCAGCAGCTTGGCGGCGGCGTTGCTGCTGTGGCCGGCCCGCTGCAGCTCCTGCAGCTCGGCGCTGAGGGCAGCGCTATCCCAGGCCAGGGGCTCTGGCGGCAGGGCGCCTGCCAACACCAGGGTGCATTCCCCCTGGGGCGGCGTGCGGCGGAAGTGTTCGATGGCTGCGCTCACGCTGGGGCCCACCTGCTCTTCGTGCTTTTTGGTGAGTTCGCGGGCGACGCGCAGGGGCCGATCACCCAGCACCGCCAGCAGATCGTCGAGCAGATCGAGCAGCCGGTGCGGGGCTTCAAACAGCACCATGGTGCGCTGCTCAGCTTGCAATTCCTGCAGTCGCTGGCGGCGCTGGTTGGTCTTGGGCGGCAGGAAGCCCTCAAAGCAGAAGCGGCCGCACGGCAGGCCACTGCTAACCAGCGCGGTGGTGACGGCGCTGGGGCCGGGAATGCAGATCACGTTGTGCCCAGCTGTGCGGGCGGCCGCCACCAGCACCTCGCCAGGATCGGAGATGCCCGGCAGCCCGGCGTCACTGATCACGGCTAGGGCTTCGCCGGCGGTGAGGGCCGCGAGCAGTTCGGGGATGCGGGCGGTTTGGTTGTGGGCGTGGAAGCTCACCAGCCGCGGCCCCTGCTCTTTTTGACGCAGCCCGAGCTGATGCAGCAGCAGGCCGCTGCGGCGGGTGTCTTCGCAGGCGATGCGCTGCACGCCGGCGAGCACCTGGCGGGCGCGGGGTGAGAGGTCGGCCAGGTTGCCGATGGGGGTGCCCACCAGGTAGAGCACGCCGGGGGCGGGTTCGGGGGCTTGCACGGCTTGGGGTGGGCTCCTGCAAAATGCTGAACCCTGCCAACCCATGATGCCGGCTGCCCTCCCCCTGCCCTCAGGCATTGCGCTCGAAGGCTTGCTTGTGGAGCTGCGGCGGCTTAGCTGGGGCGCGGCAGACATCTTGCTGGCCTATGGCCGGGGCGAGCAGCCCCCCTATGGTTTCCCGCCGGCGTTGAGCGTGGATGAGGGCGGCGAGGGCCCGGTGAGTGCGGCGGATCTGGCGGTGAACCAGTGGTTGCTGGAGGGCCTGGCCGCAGCCTTCCCCGCGGCCGCGTGGACCGTGCTGAGCGAGGAAACCGCCAAGGAGCAGCTCACTGAAGGCGAGCCCCTGGCAGCGGAGTGGCTGTGGATCCTCGATCCCCTCGATGGCACTAAAGACTTTCTGCAGGGCACGGGCGAATATGCGGTGCATCTGGCCCTGGTTCACGGCGGCGAGCCGGTGCTGGGGGTGGTGCTGCTGCCGGAGCTGGAGGAGCTGTGGCTGGGCGTGATGCCAGGGTTGGCGGGCTCGGCAGGAGAGGCCTGGTGCGAAAGCCGAGCAGGCGAGCGCAGCCCGGTGCGGCTTAGTGGCCGGCGAGCTCTCGGCGAGTTGGTGCTGGTGGCCAGCCGCAACCACCGCGACCAGCGGCTCGAGCAGCTGCTGGCGGCCCTGGCCCTGGGCGACACCAAGGCGATCGGCAGTGTGGGCGGCAAGGTTGCCACGATCCTGCGCGGCGAGACGGATCTCTACATCTCCCTGTCGGGCAAGAGCGCCCCGAAGGATTGGGATATGGCAGCGCCTGAGGCGGTGTTGCGCGCCGCCGGTGGCGCCTTCAGCCATGCCGACGGCCGCGCCCTGGCCTACAACAGCGGTGACGTACGCCAGGCCGGTTGCCTGATCGCCAGCCACGGCAGAGCCCACGCCGAATTGTGCGAAAAGGCGGCGGCGGCGATGGCTGTGATTGATCCTGGTTTTGCTGTTTGAGGGCCAGAGGGTGATGGCTGGAAGGGAGTGATCGTTTTTTGCTGGTGGACTTAGCTAGGACTTAGCCCGCTGCGAAAAATGTAGTTGGCCCCACCCCGGTCTTCAGTTTTTAGTTGGCGCTAAGGCGAGCTCATTCATGCGTTGATTTCCAACAAAAAAGCCGGCCTTGCAGGGCCGGCTCTAAGTGCTCGAGACCAAATTTAGAAAGGGCTAGTTAGCAGCCCTCCCTTTCAATCACTCCGGTGCAGGAGCTTCGCTTTGGGGCACGCCACGCAGGGTGAGGTTGATGCGGCCGCGGTTGTCGATTTCGCGTACGCGCACGGTTACCTGATCACCCACGTTCACCACATCTTCCACCTTCTCCACTCGGGCTTCGGAGAGTTGGGAGATGTGAATCATCCCTTCCTTGCCAGGCAGGATCTCCACGAAGGCACCGATTGGGATGACGCGGGTCACGGCACCGCTGAATACCTCACCTTCGCTGATGCGACGGGTGAGGCCTTCGATGATGCGCTGGGCCTCTTCGGCGGCAGCGCCATCGTGGCTGGCAATCGTGACGATGCCGCCATCTTCGATGTCGATCTTGGTGTTGGTGCGCTCGGTGATGCCCTTGATCGTGCGGCCGCCGGGGCCGATCACGGTGCCGATCAGTTCCGGATCAATGCGGAAGCTGAGCAGGCGTGGGGCGTGGGGCGACATGGTGTCGCGGGGCTTGTCGATCGCCTCGAGCATCTTCTCGAGGATGTGCAGCCTGGCAGGGCGGGCTTGGTTAACGGCTTCAGCCACGGTTTTCATATTTAGACCCGTGATCTTCATGTCCATCTGCAGGGCGGTGATGCCCTTTTCGGTGCCGGCCACCTTGAAGTCCATGTCGCCAAGGAAATCTTCGATGCCTTGGATGTCGGTGAGGATGCGCACCTCCTCGCCCTCCTTGATCAGGCCCATGGCGGCGCCGCTCACTGGTGCCTTAAGGGGCACGCCGGCATCCATCAGGGCGAGGGTGCTGCCGCACACCGAACCCATCGAGGTGGAGCCGTTGGAGCTGAGGCACTCCGACACCACGCGCAGCACGTAGGGGAAGGACTCCTTGTTGGGCAGCACGGGCACAATCGCCCGCTCAGCCAGGGCGCCGTGGCCAATTTCGCGGCGGCCGGGGGAGCGCATCGGCTTGGTTTCGCCGGTGGAGTAGGGGGGGAAGTTGTAGTGGTGGAGGTAGTGCTTCTCGGTGGACGGGTTGAGGTCGTCCATTTCCTGGGAGTCGCTCGGGGTGCCGAGGGTGGCGCAGGAGAGCACCTGGGTGAGCCCGCGCTGGAACAACGCTGAGCCGTGCACCCGCTTGGGCAATACGCCGGCGGCGGCGCTGATCGGCCGCACTTCATCAAGGTTGCGGCCATCGACACGCTTGCCCTCCTGGAGGATCTGGGCGCGCATCAGCTTTTTGGTCAGGTCCTTGTAGCTGTTGCCCAGGGCCTTGCCGCTGGAAGCGGAGCGGATCGGGTCGTCTTCAGCTAGGGCGGCGATCTTCTCGCTCACCTCGGCCTTGATGGCGTCGAGCTTCTCGTCGCGTTCGGTTTTGGTTTGGGAGAACTGCTTGAGCACCTCACCGATGCCACCGGCACATTCCTTTTCAAGGAAGTTGGGCAGGGTGGGGTCGATGACTTGGGGTTCGGGGATCACCTGCTCGATGCCGAGCTCCTTGAGCAGGTTTTGCTGCGCCTTGATCAGTTCGCACACCGCTTCGTAGCCGAAGTCGATCGCTTCGATCACATCTTGCTCTGGCAGCTGGTTTGCACCGGCTTCCACCATCACCACGCCCTGGGGCGTGCCAGCTACCACCAGATCAAGCTCGCTGCGCTCGATTTCACGGAAGCTGGGGTTGAGCACGAAGTCGTCGCCGAGCAGACCCACCCGCACGGTGGCCATGGGGCCATAGAAGGGGATACCGGCCAGCAGAGTTGCCATCGAGGCGCCGGTGACGGCGAGCACATCGGGTGGCACGCGCTCATCTAGGGAGAGGCAGGTGGCCACGATCTGGATGTCGTCGCGCATCCAGCTGGGGAATAGGGGCCGGATCGGCCGATCGATCAGGCGGCAGGTGAGAATCGCCCGCTCAGAGGGACGGCCTTCGCGACGGAAAAAGCTGCCAGGGATGCGCCCAGCAGCGTAGAGACGCTCTTCGTAATCGCAGGTTAGGGGCAGAAAATCGATGCCTGGGCGACCGCCGGAGCGGGTGGCGGTGACCAAAACCGAGGTATCACCACACTCAACCATCACCGAGCCCCCAGCCTGGGGGGCGAAACGACCGGTGGTCAGCCGGATCTCCCGACCATCGAAGGAGATCGACTGAGTTTGTCCTTGCACGTGCGCTTATGTCCTGTTGTTGTCAGGGACCATTCTCGCATTTAGGCCGTTACTACTGGGGCATCCTTCGCTTTTTATCGTGTTTATGGGCTTTCTTGGCCATAAAAAAAGCGCCCGTAGGCGCCTTGGGAATCTTTGGCTGATTACCAGGAAGACTTGACCACTCCAGGCAGCTCACCCTTGTGGGCACGCTCGCGCAGCTGGTTGCGGCACAGACCGAAATCGCGGTAGTAGCCCCGGGGCTTGCCGGTGGCCCAGCAGCGGTTGCGTACGCGGTTGGGAGCGCTGTTGCGGGGCAGCAGCTGGATTTTACGGTGGATTTCCAGACGCTCCATGGGACCTGCAGCGGCGTCGAAGGCTGCCTTGAGGGCAGAGCGCTTGGCGGCAAAACGCTCAACCATCTTCTTGCGCTTGACATCGCGCGCAATCATCGACTTCTTCGCCATGCGGCCTGAACTGCGATCGGATAAGTGCTTTCGATCTTACCTTGCGGCGGTGAGGCTCAGCGCCCAAGCAGCTGCTGCACGACCGGTAGCTGGGAGGTGTCCTTGACGATCAGCACCACGCTCAAGCCCACCAGGAAGACAAAGCCCGACTGCATGAAGGCCATCTGAAAGCGCTCGGGCAGGGGCTTACCCCGCAGGCCCTCGAGCAGCAGAAACACGAACTGACCGCCATCGAGCAGGGGTAGCGGCAGGGCATTGAGCACCGCCAGGTTGATCGAGATCAAGGCGGTGAAGATGAACAGGCTGCTGCCGCCCTGCTTGGCCAGCGACGCCCCCATTTCCACAATTTTTACGGGGCCAGACACCTGGCCGGCGGTCTCGCCGAAGTGGGTGGCGAGGGTCACGAACCCTTCCACGGTGCGGCTGGTGAGAGCGGCGAAGTCGTGGTTGGCCTGGCGGAAGGGCTCCAGGGGCGTGCGGGCGGGGCGGAAGGCCTCGGTGCCATTGGGTTGCAGCTGGGCGCCGATGCGGCCAACGCCGCCGAGATCGGCGGGGGTGAGATCTAGGGGCAGGGTTTGGCCGTTGCGCTCGGCTTCGAGGCGCAGGGTTTGCTCGGGGGCGGCCTTGATGCGCTCCACCAAGGCGGCAACGGCGCTTTGGCCGCCGCCAAGATCGCTGCCATTGAGGCTTAATATGCGGTCTCCCGGCTGGAGGCCGGCAGCTGCAGCGGCTAGGCCGGGTTGCACGCCACTCACCAGCACGCCGGGGCTGGCGCTGAAACCGGCGGGTATGCCGAGCACCAGGCCCTGGCCGAGTAGCACCGCATAGGCGAGCACCAAGTTGGCCAACACGCCGGCGGCGATCACCAGGGCCCGCTGGGCTAGGGGCCGGTTGCTCAGCAGGTTGGGGTCGTTTTTGGGGATGGGGCTGTCTTCATCGTCATCGGGAAAGGCCACGAAGCCGCCCAGGGGAATGGCCCTTAGGGCGAATTGCACACCGCGGCGCTGGCGCTCGATCAGCACCGGCCCAAAGCCGATCGAAAAGCTACTGACGCGGATTCCCTGCAAGGTCGCAGCAAAGAAATGCCCTGCCTCGTGCACCACGATCAGCCCCGCCAGGATCGCTAGTGCTGTGAGAACGCCCATCCAGGCCCCGCTATTTATGCGTCCATTGTGCTGGGTTTGCTTGGGGCCAGGGGGGCGGTATGCACTCTTTGGTGCTGAACTAAGTCTTGGCTAAGTCCAGTCGCTGCGGCCGTGTGTTCCCCGCCGAACCCGGCCCGTGGCAGCAGCAGCGCGATTCTTAAGATCCCGCCTCAGCAGTAGTTGTTTTTACCCATATGACTCGCTTCTTGAGTGCCCTGATCTGCGCCACCTTGCTGCAACTTCTCGCCGCAGCAGAGTCCGCCGCAGCAGAGCCCGCCGCAGTAGAGCCGCAGGCAGTCCAAGAAGCAGTGCAAGAAGCAGTCCAAGAAGCCCAAAACGAGGCGCTGGCCACTGAGGCCCAGAACCCGATCTCGAATTTGGTCAGTGTTCCGTTTCAGTACAACCTCACCCCGGGAATTGGGCCCAATGAAGACCAAACCCAGAGCCTGCTGAATATTCAGCCAGTGGTGCCGTTTTCGCTCAGCCCGGATCTCACTTTGGTGACCCGCACGATTCTGCCGGTGCTGAGCCAGCCGACGGCAACGGGCAATCAAAATGGCATCGGCGATCTCAACCCCAGCTTCTTCTTCGTGCCCAAGGGCAGGGGCGCTTGGACCTTTGGTTTGGGTCCCACGCTTGTATTACCAACGGCTAGCGATAGCAGCCTGGGCCGGGGTAAGTGGTCTGCGGGGCCGGCGGCGGTGGCGGTGTACAGCAAGGGCCCCTGGGTGGCTGGGGCGCTGGTGAACAACATCTGGTCGTTTGCGGGCAATAGCGATCGCAGCTCGGTGAGCGCTTTCCTGCTGCAGCCCTTCATTAACTTCAACCTGCCCCATGGCTGGTATCTGGTGACCTCACCGATCATCACCGCCAACTGGCGGGCGACCAGTGGCGACCAGTGGATTCTGCCGGTGGGCGGCGGTGTGGGCCGCTTGTTTCGCATCGGCAAGCAACCGATTAATGCGTCGCTGCAGGCCTACGCCAATGTGGTGAAGCCTGATCTTTTCGGTGATGTGACAATCCGGGCTCAGGTGCAGTTTTTGTTCCCGAAGTAGGTGAGGCGGCTCCGGCTCTGTGCCTAGATACGCGGCCTAGATACGCGCGATTAGCTGAATCCTCAGTCAATCGTGCATGCCTATCTGCCCTGGTCGGCTCGATAAGTATTCCCTGCGCTCTTTATCGAGTACCTGGTATAATAGCCGGCGCTGAATGTTGATGCGCCGTGAGTAGGCGCCGCTCAGGTCACCAACAAGGGCTTCTTAGGGCGGGGCTGTTGGTAGGGATCGTCCCGTAGAAGTCCCAGCAGGTTCTGGGCTTTTAGCTTGAGGGCCGGTGATGCGGAGGCAAGTTTGCGGGCGTCTTGCTGAGCTTGCTTAGTGAATAGAATCGTCCAGCTCACCAACCTGGTTCGCTGCTCAACTAAGCAGGGGCGGTGGCCATGCCTTCAAGGATCGATTCGCGCATCCCTGGGATCGACCCCTGCTGCAGCAAGCGGGTTTGGAGCATGAGGTGCCGGTCACGGGCACTCCTGCCCAAGGGGCGCTCCATCGACTGACGCCAGCTGGTCGGCAAAAGCATCATCACGATGCCTGCAAAAACCGGATTTGAAGCTCCGCATTTTCCGCATTAAGATGCCGGTGTTTACCGTATTAGTGAGCCTGAGTGCCTGTCTACAGCCCCCGGATCGTGGATGGTGAACTGCGGGAGCTGTTGGAATCCGCAGGTGCTGTGGTGATCGAAGGGCCTAGGGCCTGCGGCAAGACGATGACGGCCTCGCAGCAATCCGCCTCCCGCGTGCTGCTCGACATCGACCAGGCTGCGCGGCAGGCCCTGGCGGTGGAGCCGAGGCTGGTGCTGGAAGGAGCAAGGCCGCGACTGCTGGATGAGTGGCAGGTGGCACCCGAGCTCTGGAATCAGGTGCGCAGGGCCGTCGATGCCTCCGATCAGCCCGGCCAGTTTCTGCTCACCGGCTCAGCGGTGCCGGCGGAAGATGCCAGCCGCCACACCGGCGCCGGCCGTTTCGGGTTCCTGCGCATGCGACCAATGAGCTTGTTCGAATCCGGAGTTTCCAACGGCGCCGTGTCGCTGCGTCAGCTGTTTGCTGGCGAGGTGCAGGCCGTGGCGGATCCAGGGCTGAGCGTGCAGGATCTCGGTGCGCTGATTGCCCGCGGCGGCTGGCCGGCGCAGCAGGGCAGGCCCCTGAAAGCGGCGAGCCGGGCCGCCCGCGACTACCTCGAGCAGGTGCGGCAGGTTGACATCAGCCGAGTGGATCGCCGCCGCGATCCAGCCAGGGTGGGGGCACTGTTGCGCTCTCTCGGACGCCATTGCGCCACTGAGGCCAGGCTTTCAACACTGGCCGCCGATGCCGGTGGCGCCGATGGCGCCCTGGATGAGCGCACCGTGACGGATTACCTGCAGGCGTTGGAGCAGCTGATGGTGATCGAAGATCAGCCCGCCTGGGCTCCCCATCTGCGTTCGAGGGCGCGGCTGCGCAAGGCCCCCAAGCGTCATTTCGTCGACCCATCGCTAGCGCTGGCGGCCAGCGGGGCTGCTGCGGAGCGATTGCTCGAGGATTTTGAGTGGTTCGGGCAGTTGTTCGAATCACTGGTGATCCGCGATTTGCGCGTGCTCAGCCAACCCCTGGAAGGAGAGGTATTGCACTACCGCGATGACTACGGGGTGGAGGCGGATGCGATCGTGCAGCTGCGCGATGGGCGCTGGGGCGCCATCGAGATCAAGCTCGGCGAGGGGCAGGTTGACCAGGCCGCCGCCAACCTCAAGCGCTTCTCAGAGCAGATCGACAGCCAACGCTCGGGGGCACCGGCGTTTCTCGCCGTGATCTGCGGCAAGGGGTACGGCTATCGCCGGACCGATGGGGTTGTGGTGGTGCCGGTCGGTGCCCTTGGGCCGTAGCCATCCACCAGACGCTCCATTCCTTCCAGTTGGGTGCTCAGGTGTTGGGTTTGATCCATCACCCCGCTGCGATCGTGTCGCCCCCGAAGTAAGGCACTAGGGCTGCGGGTAGGCGCACGGAGCCATCGGCCTGCTGGCCGGTTTCGAGCAGGGCGGCCATGGTGCGGCCGATGGCGAGGCCGCTGCCGTTGAGGGTGTGGAGCAGGCGGGTGTTTTTGCCATCTTTGAAGCGGATGGCGGAGCGGCGGGACTGGAAGTCGTTGCACACCGAACAGCTGGAGATCTCGCGATAGGAGCCGGCGCCTGGCAGCCACACTTCGAGGTCGTAGGTGCGGGCGGCGGAGAAGCCCATATCACCGGTGCAGAGCTCGATCTTGCGGTAGGGCAGCTCGAGGGCTTCCAGCACGGCTTCCGCGTCAGCGGTGATTTGTTGGTGGGCGGCGGCGGAGTGGTCGGGATGGCAAAACCAGTAGAGCTCCACCTTGTTGAACTGGTGCAGGCGGATCAGGCCGCGGGTGTCGCGGCCGTAGCTGCCGGCTTCGCGGCGGAAGCAGGGGGTGTAGGCGGCGTATTTGAGCGGCAGCTGCTCGGCAGGAATCACCTCGTCGCGGTGCAGGGAGGTAACTGGTACCTCGGCGGTGGGGGTGAGCCAGAGGTCGTCGTCGGCGCAGCGGAAGCTCTCCTCGGCGAATTTGGGCAGCTGGCCCGAACCGGTGAGGCTGGCGGAATTCACCAGGATCGGCGGCATCACCTCCCGGTAGCCCTTGGCGGTGTGCAGATCGAGCATGAAGCTGATCAGGGACCGCTCCAGGCGGGCGCCAGCGCCCATCAGGGTGATGAAACGGCTCTGGGCGATGCGCACCGAGCGCTCGGTTTCAAACAGGCCGAGCCGCTCGCCGATCTGCCAGTGCTCCTGCAGGCCGTCTTCTACCCGGGGGCTGCCCCAACGCTTGATCTCGATGTTGTCGGCCTCGCTGCGGCCATCGGGCGCCTCGGGTGAGGGCAGGTTGGGCAGGGCCGATAGGGCGTCGCGCAGCTGCAGTTCCAGGGCTTTTTCCTGCTCCTCGAGGGCGGCCACCTGCTGCTTGATGGCGTTGCCCTGATCGCGCAGGGCCTGCACCTCGGGGCTGTTTGGGGCAGATCCGCCCTGAATCAACTGCCCCACGGTCTTGCCGATGCGGTTGCCCTCGGCTTGAAAGTTGCTGCGCTGCTCCTCGAGATCGCGCTCCTGGCGGGCGATCTGCTGCAGAGGAGCGAGGTCTAGCGCCATGCCCCGACGGGCCAGCTGGGTGGTGATCAGCTCAGGGCTGTCGCGCAGGAGGCGCTGGTCGAGCACGGTCAGTTCACTTCAATTGAAAGGATATTAAGGACTGGCGTGAAACCCTAATGATTGCAAGCATCTGAGTGCTGCACGTAACTTATTTCGTTAATCTAGAAAGCCTGAATTGCCTCATGTGCCGACTCTAAAGTTTTTGTACCATAAGCCACTGAATAAGTTTCTGCCGCAACACCGAGAAAACTTGGTGTTATAAGATCAAAATCTATTTTTGTACCAGAGGTGCCCTAATGGTGTTCCTCTGCCTGCGGCTGATCCAGGGGTGAAAGTTGCTCGTATTAGCTTGAATGATCTTGTTGTGTCATTGCTGCTGCTAGGCAGGCTAACTTCTGCCGCATTCTTGAAACTAGTAGCTTGGAGAGTTGGATTTGAAGCGTTTGCAACTTCGTAAGTTGGGGACGGAGCAGTGCATCGATTTTTAGCGGATTCCCGGCTCCCCATAGGCCGGCCGGTGTAAAGCCTCCTGTTGGCTGGTCGATTCCACTCGCTAATAATAAATGCGGTCCCCGCCTCTGCAGTCAAGCGAGCATCTTTGGCGCGGCCTTGAAATACCGACCCCACAAGGCCGTCAAATGATCGCTATGCAACGATTGCGGTGCCTGCAATTACTGCAAGGGCGACAACTAAGGCAATGGTTACAATTGCTCCTTCGCTACTTAGTGCCTTGCCGCTGTGCGCAAGCTTAACAAAGAGCGGTTAAATCAAATTTTTATGGTGATTTCTCTCTCTTTTGCTGGGTATGTTTGCTGGCATGTGGCCTAGGGAGTCTCTGGGCAACATGGGATTAAGAAGCTTCTGAATTCAAAACTGTCGCGTTCGACTGCAATTTGATTT
>NZ_JAGQDB010000041.1:0-20762 GCF_024346495.1 Cyanobium sp. A1C-AMD
TCGCTTCGTAGGGATGGCCGCATTCCTTGCAGCGCAATCCGGTGAAGGTGGAGCGGGAGAGGGTGGCAGTCACAGTCGCGCCCAGCGGTTGCCTGAGGTTAACAGCGTTGGGCGAGGCGCCGATTTAATTCCGACTAGAGAGGTCGGGTATTTATTTGAACCTTGGGCTTGCTGATGGGCCAGGGCTTCCTAGCCTCGGTTTCTGCACCGACTTCTGATGCCAAGGCGCCCCTTGTCTGCCTCCCTGCGTGCGGCGGTCAGCGTGACCCTAGGCCTGGGCCTTTTGTTGGGACTCGGCGTGCTGGGGGCCCGCCTCTGGGTGGAGTGGAGCTGGTTTGAGCAATTTGCCAAAGGCCCGGTACTGCTGCGCCGCTGGCTGCTGCAGGTTGGCCTGATGGGCCTGGGTTTGGGGCTGGGCCTGGGACTGCAGGGCTGGCTAAGCCGGTTTTGGCGTTCAGGCTCGGCCGACACCGGCGAGCGGCGCTTTGGCCTGGCCCCAGCTGGCTATGCCGCCGCCCTGGGGCTTCTCGCCCTGGCCCAGCTGGTGCCGCTAGCTCTGCTTTTGCGCCTGGCCCAGCGCCTGGTGCTGACCCCATTCGATCCCCGGCGGCTGCATGGTTTGACCCTGCTCAATGGCCTGCCGTTTTCCCTGCTGGTGCTGCTGGCCGGTCTGCTGGCGGCCCTGCTGGTCTGGCCGCGGCGGGCACCCCGGCTGGTGGCGGCGCTGGCCTCTTTGGCTACGGCCACGGTGCTGGGCCGGGCTTGGGGGGTGTGGTCGCTGGCCTTGCTGGCTCCTGACAGTGGCGTGCGGGAGCCGATGCTCTGGGCAGACATCAGCTTCGGCCTGGTGCGTTTCCCTGCCCTGGCCCTGGGGCTAACCCTGCTGCTTGCCCTTGGTACCTGCCACCTGGCGGCGGGGCTCTGGGGCCTGCTGGCCCGCCCCCCCCAGCTAAGCGATGGCCGTTTCCACGGTTTCACCCCAGCCCAGTTGGTGCAGTTGCGCTGGCCGCTCGGCTCGCTGGCCCTGCTGGTAGCCGGCAGTTTTTGGCTTGGCCGTCACCAGCTGCTGCTCAGCGCCGCCGGCAGCGTGCCCGGTGCCGGCTGGCTCGACGTCCATCTGGTGTTGCCCCTGCGCACCATGGCGGCATTGGTGGCTCTACTCACGGCTGTCGCCCTGCTGCTGCCCCTGCCGCGCCGGGGCATTCGGGGACCCTTACTGGGGGCGGTCTCATTGGCGCTGCTGCTGGTGCCCTTGCTTGAGGTCGTGCTTACCCCGGTGCTGCAGCTGCTGCTGGTTAGGCCGCGGGAGTTGCAGCTGGAAACCACCTATCTGGCGCGCTCAATCCGGGCTACCCGGGCAGCATTCCAACTTGATGGCATCAGCACTCGTTTCGTTAAGCCACGGCGGCGCCTCACCCGCGCTGATGTGCGGGCAAGCCAGGCCACCCTGCGCAACATTCGCCTTTGGGACAGTCAGCCCCTGCTCTCCACCAACCGCCAGCTGCAGCAGCTGCGGGTGTACTACCGCTTCTCAGCCGCTGCGGTAGACCGCTACAACCTGGCGCCAAATCAGGGCCAGGGGCGCCAACTGGTGTTCATCACGGCGCGGGAGCTAGATCAGGCCTCCCTGCCTCCGGCAGCTCGCACCTGGCTTAACACCCATTTGGTGTTTACCCATGGCTACGGCTTCACGGTTTCGCCGGTTAACACCAGCAGTCCTGATGGCTTGCCCGATTACTTCATTAGCGACCTAGGCGCATCAACCAGGGTGCAGGGCAATGCCCAGCTGGGCATCACCACTGCCCAGGTGCGCGCCGGCATCCCCATCGGCAAGCCCAGCCTCTATTTCGGGGCACTGGTGTCGCCCTATGCCCTTGCTCCCACCAAGGTGCAGGAGTTTGACTACCCCCAGGGTGATGAAAATCTCTACACCCACTACGGCGGCTCAGCTGGTGTGCCGATCGGTTCTGCTTGGGGCCGGCTAGCGGCGGCCACATATCTGCGAGAGCCGAAGTTGCTGATGCAGGGGGCGATTACTCCCCAGACCAGGCTGCTGCTGCGCAGGGAGGTTCGCCAGGGCCTGAGCAGCATGGCCCCGTTTGTGCGCTTCGAAGGTGATCCCTATTTGGTGTCGGTGCAACTCGATAAGCCGGGTCCCTTTGCCCGCGATCAACACCAGTTTTGGATTGTGGAGGGCTTTACCACCAGCCGCAGCTATCCATACAGCGCTGCCGTGCCTGGCGACGCCGATATCCGCTACCTACGCAATTCGGTGAAGGCGGTAGTAGACGCTTACAACGGCACGGCCGTGCTTTACGTGGCCGAACCGGATGATCCAATCATCGCCGGTTGGCAGCGCTTGTTTCCGGATCTTTTTCAGCCGCTAGCGGCGATGCCTAAGCCCCTGCAGGCCCATATTCGCTATCCCCAGCGCCAGTTCGAGCTGCAGACCTCCCAGCTACTGCGTTATCACGTCACCGATCCGCGCGTTTTCTACAGCGGTGATGACGTGTGGCAGGTGCCCAAGGAGCTCTACGGGCGCAGTCAGATTACGGTGAAGCCTTATCACATCAGCGCCCAACTCACCCCAGAGTTACCGCCTGAATTCTTGCTGCTGCAGCCGCTCACGCCCTTGGCCCGTCCCAACCTGGCCGCCTGGTTGGCGGCCCGCAGCGACGCCCCCAACTACGGCGAATTGGTGTTGCTGCGCTTCCCAACCCAGACGCCAATCTTCGGTCCGGAGCAGGTTCAGGCCTTGATTAACCAGGACCCGCGCATCAGCCAGCAGTTTGGTCTTTGGGATCGGGCCGGATCGGAGGTGATTCAGGGCAATCTGCTGGTGGTGCCAGTGGGCGAGGCGCTGCTTTATGTGGAGCCCGTTTATCTCAAGGCCCGCAACGGTGGGCTGCCTACCCTGATCCGCGTGGTGGTAAGCGATGGCACCAGGGTGGCGATGGAAACCACCTTGAACCGGGCGATTGCCTCCCTGTTGGCGCCCGGCCCAGCCAACCGATCGGGCTTATGAAAAGGCCCCGTAAGGGGCCATAAAAAAGGCCCCGTAAGGGGCCGGTGATCTCCATGGCTGGAGCATTAGTTGGGGTATGGCCAGATCAGGCTGCGACTGCTGCCTTGGGGTCAAGGGCGCCCTTGGCGTAGAGGCCGGCGTAGTAGTTGATGTCGCGCTGTTTGATCTTGCTGGCGTTGCCGGCACACCAGAACTGCTGATAGCGATCCAGGCACACCTGCTTCATGTACTGGCGGGCAGGCTTGTTGAAGTGGCGGGGATCGAAGTTGGCGGGATCCTTGAAGGCCGCTTCCCGAACAGCTGCGGTGAAGGCCAGGCGGTTATCGGTGTCGATGTTCACCTTGCGCACGCCATTGCGGATGCCCTCCTGGATCTCTTCGACGGGGACGCCGTAGGTCTCGGGAATGGCGCCGCCAAACTTGTTGATCATGTCGAGCCACTCCTGGGGTACCGAGGATGAGCCGTGCATCACCAGGTGGGTGTTGGGGATCGCTTTGTGGATCTCAGCGATGCGGCTGATGGCCAGCACTTCACCGGTGGGCTTGCGGGTGAACTTGTAGGCGCCGTGGCTGGTGCCGATGGCGATCGCCAGGGCGTCAACTTTGGTTTTGGCGACGAAATCGGCTGCTTCGGCTGGGTCGGTGAGCAACTGGCTGTGGTCGAGCTTGCCTTCAAAGCCATGGCCGTCCTCGGCCTCACCCATGCCGGTTTCCAGGGAACCCAGGCAACCCAGCTCGCCTTCCACACTCACGCCGATGGCGTGGGCCACGTCCACCACCTCTTTGGTGACAGCCACGTTGTACTCGTAGCTGGCGGGGCTCTTGGCGTCAGCCATCAGCGAGCCATCCATCATCACCGAGGTGAAACCGTTGGCGGCAGCACCAAAGCAGGTGGCAGGGCTGTTGCCGTGGTCCTGGTGCATCACCACCGGGATGTCGGGATAGGTTTCGACTGCGGCCAGGATCAGGTGGCGCAGGAAATTTTCACCGGCGTACTGGCGGGCACCGCGGGAGGCCTGCAGAATCACCGGAGAGTCGGTCTCACTAGCCGCCTCCATGATCGACTGCACCTGCTCCAGGTTGTTTACGTTGAAGGCAGGGATGCCATAGCCGTTCTCAGCGGCATGGTCGAGCAGCAGCCGAAGCGGAACGAGCGCCATGGGAAAACCTCTCGGGGTCGGGAGTTGAACTGGGGGCGACTCTAGGCGATGCCCCTTTGAGTGCCCTGGGCTGCTCCCAGGCGGGCCCAGTCGCAGCAGCGCTGACTCAGCACTGCCTCGCCCAAGCCAGGCAGCATCGGTCGGCCCTCGCGCACCGCCGCACTCCACCAGCTGTGGATGCGCTGCACCGGCGCAATCCGGCCATCGGCCCAGGTGCGAGCAAAGCTCCAGCGGTCATCAGCCTCCACCGGCCGCAATGGCTCTCCCGCCTGGGAGTGCCACAGCCCAAAGCCATGCACGTAGTCGGCCTGGTTGTCGGAGCCCAGCACGGCGGTGCCGTCGCGGCCGTACAGCTCCAGCCAGCAGCCCCGGCCCCTGCGGGTCACGGAGGCCAGGTTGAGCTGGGCCGGCACCTTCTGCCCCAGGGGTGTTTCCAGCTCCAGCTGCACCAAGGCGATGTCTTCGGCATCCACCCTGGCCAGGCGACCACTGCCATCGGCTAGGGGCCGCTGGGTAATTGCCGTGCTCAATTGGGCCCTAAGGGAGTGGCTTGGACCCACCAGCCAGTGCAGGGTGTCAAAGGCATGGGTGCCCAGCGCTCCCAGCACCCCGCCACCTTCGGCTGCCTGGGAATACCAGCTCCAGGGGCGCGAGGGGTCAGCTCGGCTGCCCATCAGCCAGTCATATTTCACCAGCACCAGTTCACCGAGGACGCCACTGGCCAGCAGGTCGGCGAGCTGCTGGAACAGGGGAACGGCCCGGTATTCAAAGTCGACCGCCACGGTTAGCCCCCGCTGCAGGGCCAGCCGTTGCAGGCTCTCGATCTGCTCGGCGTTGAGGGCAACGGGCTTCTCCAGCAGCAGGTGCTTGCCCGCTTCCAGGGCGCGCCTGGCTAGATCAAAACGCGGCCCCGGCGGGGTGGCGATCACGATCGCCTCGACGGCCGGATTGGCCAGCAGCTCGTCGAAGTTGCTGTGGCCAGGCAGTTCGGCGCTGCGGCAGGCGGCGTCCAGTCGCTCGGGGCGCGGGTGCCAGAGGGCCACCGGCTCGGTGCCGGGGCAGGCGCGCAATGCGGGTAGGTGCACGGCCTCGCCAAAGCCCAGGCCAGCAATGGCGACCTTCAGCGGGGGAGCGCTCATGAGAGTCCCTCTGCTGCGGCTGCACAAACTTCGCCGATCACGCTGCTGATCAGGTTGTCTCCCGATGCCGGCTGCCATTCAGCCCTGAACTGGGGTAGGCCGTTGATAGAGGTGTCGCGGAACAGCTCCTGGCCGCAGTCAATTTCCATCACGTAGAGATCGGATAGGGGCCTGGGTTGCTCCTCGCTGACAGGTTTTTGGAAGCGTGTCAGCACCGAAATATTGCCGCCGCGGCTGGGGCGCAGGCTGCCGCCGTCCCACCACTGGCGTCCCTCGCTGGTGCTGGCCACCTCATGCCAGTCGACCGGGCCGGCTAGGGCCCTTCCAGGCGTGGCGGCCAGGATTCCCACGACCAGCAACATCAGCAGCAGGGAGCGGGCTGTACGGCTCAGGTAGCTCATGCCGGCACCGTTTCACGGCAGCCGTGCATGGTCAGCAGGCTGGCCAGGGTTGCCTTGAATTCAGTGCGATCCACGATCGCGTCAACGAAGCCGTGGTCGCGCAGGTATTCGGCGGTTTGGAAGCCCTCGGGCAGCTTTTCGCGCAGGGTCTGCTCGATCACCCGGCGGCCGGCGAAGCCGATCAGGGCTTTGGGCTCGGCCAGGATTAAGTCGCCCAACATGGCGAAGCTGGCAGTTACACCCCCTGTGGTGGGGTAGGTGAGCAGGGGCAGGTAAAGCAGCTCTGCCTGACGGTGCCGCTCCAGGGCGCCGGAGATTTTGGCCATCTGCATCAAGCTCAGCATCCCCTCCTGCATGCGGGCACCACCGGAGGCGCAGACAATCAGCACCGGTATGCGCCGGGCGGTGGCGGTTTCGATCAGGCGGGTGAGCTTCTCGCCCACCACCGAACCCATCGACCCGCCCATGAAGCGGAAATCCATTACCCCTAGGGCCAGGGGTAGGCCACTGGTGCGGCAGATACCGGTAACCACGGCGTCGCGCAGACCCGTGCTCTGCTGGCTATCGCGGATGCGATCGGCGTAGCTACGCCGGTCCTTGAAGGCGAGGGGGTCGGTGGGCGAGAGCCCGGTATCCATGGGCTCGAAGCTGCCCGGGTCGGCGATCAGGGCGATGCGCTCAGCGCTGTCGATGCGGTTGTGGTGGCCACATCCCTTGCAAACGCTGGCGTTAGCTACCAGGTCTTTGCGATACACCACCAAACTGCATTCCGGGCACTTGCTCCAGAGACCATCGCCCTCCTCCGGCTCCTGGGTGACCCGCACGGTTGGGGCATTTTTCTGGCGATCCGCAAACCAGTCGAATAGCGACATGCGGCGTTTACCAACAGCTCAACCTATTTAAGGCGCTTCACCACACCAGCCCCAGCACGGTCAGCCACAGGTCGTTGCCGAGTAGCCACACGGCGGCTCCTCCAGCTGCAAGGAAGGGGCCAAAGGGAAAGGGCTGGTGCTTGCCCAGCAGGCCGCTGAGCCGGCCGATGCTGCCCAGCACCGCCCCAGCAAACACCGCCAGGATCACGGTGATGCCAAGCCCGGTGAGACCAAGCCAAGCCCCCAGCAGGGCAGCCAGTTTGGCGTCTCCCAGGCCGAGGGCTGGCCGGCCGATTGCCTTGTGGGCCAAGGCACTGACCGTTTCAAAGCCAACCAGGCCAACTCCAGCGGCCACCAGATGGTGAAACAGCAGCTCTCTGCCGATCTGGTCACCCTGCTGGAAGCCGATCACTGCGGTCACCGCCAGGCCTAATAACAGGCCAATTCGGCACAGGGGTTCGGGCAACCAGAGGCGATCGAGATCGATCAACACCAGCGGCAGCAGCCAGCTCAACAGCAGCCAGCCTGCGGCTACCAGCAGCCAGGGCTGGGGCTGGCTGCCCATGGCGCTCGGCTGGGCCAGCAGGGCCGCTACCCAGAGCCCGGCGCTAAGCAGCTCCACCAGGGGGTAGCGGCAGGAGATAGGAGCACCGCAGTGGCCACAGCGTCCCCGCAACAGCAACCAGCCCAGTAGGGGCACATTTTCAAACCAGCGCAGCCGGCTGCCGCAACGGGGGCAGTGGCTGGGTGGCAGCACGATCGATTCCTCCCGAGGCAGGCGCCAGGCCACCAAATTGAGAAAGCTGCCCACGCAGGACCCAAGTAGCGCCACCACAACGGGCACGGCTGGGGAGCTGGCAAGCAGCGGAGCAAGGGCGCTCAAACGGGCCTCAGGCGAGGGGGGGAGAGGACGGTTTGCGGGGTAGACGCAGCCTGGCTGCACCGCTCCGTGCCAGGCGGCCCCGGATCAAATCAATGGGCACAAATTGCTCATCTGGCAGCAGCACAGGCTGGTCGAAAACAATCCTGCCCTGCAATATTTGCTTGCTATTGAGCACTACGCCGGATGGTTCGTGGCCGGCGTTACCGAGCTCCAAAGACTGAAACAAGATGCGGCGAGCTGCCTGAATCACCAGGCTGCTGTTGATCTGGTCGAGACGCAATGAGTCTGCGGCCTTGGTTTTGGCAGCCCCCGGAATCAAAAACGACGGGGAAGGATTCTTCGTGGGTGTGGCGAAGGAGATCGGCCTCACCAAAACGAATGGCAACCCCAGAATAGGGGTTGCCATTGCAATCAGGACAGCTTCTTCTTCTCTTCGATCATGCGATGGATGATCGGCGTAAGGATCAGCTCCATGGCGAAGCCCATTTTGCCGCCATCTACCACGATCGAGGTGGGGCTCGACATGAACGAGTCGTGGATCATGTCGAGTAGGTAGGCGAAGTCGATGCCCCACTTTTCGCGGGCACCCTTGCGGAAGTGGATGATCACGAAGGATTCATCCGGCGTGGGGATCTCCCGGATCATGAAGGGATTGGAGGTGTCCACCGTCGAAACCCGCTGGAAGTTGATATCCGTGAGGCTGAACTGGGGGCAGATGTGGTTGATGTAATCCGGCATGCGGCGCAGGATCGTGTCCACCGTGGCCTCAGCCGAATAGCCGCGCTCCTTGTTGTCACGAGCGATCTTCTGGATCCACTCCAGGTTCACGACCGGCACCACGCCAACGAGTAGATCAGCCAATCCGGCTACGTCGTAACCCTCGCCCTTGACGCCACCGTGCAGACCTTCATAGAAGAGCAGGTCGGTGCCGTTGGGGATGGCTTCCCAGGGAGTGAACTGGCCGGGATCCAGGTTGGTGCCGAGGCGGGCGTTGTGCTCGGCGGCTTCTTCAATGGAGTGCAGGTAGTAGCGCTTCTGGCCACTGCCGGTTTCTCCGTAGGCCTTGAACAGCTCTTCGAGCTTGTCAAACAGGTTTGCTTCGGGGCCGAAGTGGGAGAAGTTTTCACCATTGGCCAAGGCGGTGGCCATGGCTTCCTTCATCGGGCCCCGCTCGTAGCGGTGGTAGCTGTCGCCCTCCACCACTGCAGGTGTTATACCCTCGCGCTTAAAAATGTGCTCAAAGGCGCGCTTGACAGTGCTGGTGCCTGCGCCGGAGGAACCGGTGACAGAAACAACCGGGTGACGCTTCGACATGCGCAGGAATCAACGAAACTGACCGCGAGTTTGGCAGGTCGCCGGCACCTACCCCGCCAGGGCAGCTAGCAGCTGCTCTCCCATGGCGCGGCAGCCCAGCTGGGTGCAGCCCTCGCTCATCAGGTCGCCGGTGCGGTAGCCAGCGGCCAGCACCCGGTCGACGGCGGTTTCTAGGGCGGTGGCAGCGGCGTCTTGCTGCAGGCCGACCCGCAGCATCATGGCGGCGCTGAGCACCATCGCCATCGGGTTTGCCTTGTCCTGGCGGGCGATGTCGGGGGCGGAGCCATGGATCGGCTCAAACAGGCCAGGCCCGCTGGACCCCAGGGAGGCGGAGGGCAGCATGCCGATCGAGCCGCTCAACATGGCGGCCTCATCACTGAGGATGTCGCCGAAGAGGTTGCTGGTGAGCAGCACGTCGAATTGGCGGGGATTGCGCACCAGCTGCATGGCGGCGTTATCAACGTACATATGGCTGAGTTCCACCGTCGGGTAGTCGGCCGCCATGGCGGTGACCTGGTCGCGCCAGAGCTGGCTCACATCGAGCACGTTGGCCTTGTCCACGCTGCAAAGCCGGCCGCTTCTGGCCACGGCCAACTCGAACGCCACCTTGGCGATGCGGTCGATCTCGTCGTCGAAGTAGGCCATGGTGTTGAAGGCCCGCACCCGACCCTCAGCCTCGACGCGTCCCTTGGGGGTGCCGAAATAGACGCCGCCGGTGAGCTCGCGCACCACCATCAGATCCACCCCTTCGATCACCTCGCGCTTGAGGGTGGAGGCATCGATCAGGGCCGGGATGATCTTCACCGGCCGCAGGTTGGCGAACAGGCCCAACGCTGATCTCAGCCCCAGCAGGCCCGATTCCGGGCGCTGCTCCCGGGGCAGGCTGTCGTATTGGGGCGAGCCGATGGCGGCGAGTAGCACCGCATCGGCGGCCTTGCAGGCCTCGAGGGTGCTGTTGGGTAGGGGCTCGCCGGTGGCGTCAATGGCTACGCCGCCCATGGGCTGCTCGTCGTAGACGAGGCTGAAGCCATGGCTGCTGCTGACAGCATCAAGCAGCTGGCGGGCTACCGCCATGATTTCCGGGCCGATGCCGTCGCCGGGAAGCAGGGTGATTCGGTAGCTGGTCGTCATTGGGGGGTGGGGCGCCGCCGGCGAGGCTAGGGCTTGGCCTGCTTCTCCAGCTGCCGCAGGGCTTTGGCTAGCTCAGGCAGCTTGTTAAATATGGCTGAGCTGCGCAGCCAGAGGCGGTTGGAGATGGCCGGATAGCCGCTCACTACCTCGCCGGCGGCCACCTCGCCATGCACCCCAGATTTGGAGCTGGCGATGGCTCGGTCGCCCATCACCGCCTTGTTTGCTAGCCCCACCTGGCCCGCCAAAATCACGCCATTGCCGAGGCGGGCCCCGCCGGCGATGCCCACCTGGGCCGCCAGGGCGCAGCCCTTGCCGGTGCTGACGCCATGGCCGATATGCACCAGGTTGTCGATCTTCGTGCCGGCGCCGATGCGGGTTTCACCTACTGAGGGTCTGTCGATGGTGCTGCCGCAACCCACCTCAACCCCCTCCTCCAGAACTACCTGGCCGGTCTGGGGCATCTTGCGCCAGCCATTGGCGGTGGGTACGAAGCCAAAGCCCTCGCTGCCCACCACGGCATTGGAGTGCACGACGCAGCCCCGGCCCAGGCGGCTGCCGGGGTGCAGAACGGCACCGGCGTGCAGCTCGCAGTCGTCACCGATCTGCACGTCTTCGTAGAGCACCACATGGGGGTGGAGTACGCAGCTGGCGCCGATCTGCACGTTGGCGCCGATCACGACCAGGGGGCCTAGGTGGGATCCCATGCCGACTACTGCGCTTGGATCGACCACTGCACTGGGGTGGATGCCAGCGGCGGGCTGGCGGCGGGGGTGGAGAGCAGCGAGGGCCTCGGCAAAAGCCAGGCGTGGATCAGCAAGGGCGATCCAGGCCAGGCCCCGCTCCTGGGCCAGCTGCTGCAGGGCTGGGGCCTCGTCGCCGCGGGCTGGCAGCAGGATGGCTCCGGCGTTGCTGCCGGCCAGGGCAGCAGCTAGGGCGTTGCCTGGTTCCAGAAAAGTGAGCTGATCAGCTTGGGCCTGATCTAGGGCTGCCGCCCCGTGTAGCTCGGGGTCGTCAGCGAGATGCCGCAGGCTGGCATCCGTAACTTCGCTGAGCTGGCTGAGCAGTTCGCTGAAGCGCATGCCAGGGAAGAGAAGCGGGGCGAATCGTAGGTCCAGCCTTAACAGCTGGTGAGCACCAGCTGGTCGCGGTGCACCACCTCAACGCCGGAGCTGCCCATCAGCTCTCGCAGCTCGGTGCTGCTAAGGCTGGCCAGACCCCGACCCAGTTCGCGCCCATCACTGGCCAGCAGGCGCACCGCCTCGCGGCGCTCGAAATCGCCAACCACCGCTTGTACTCCCACGGCCAGCAGGGAGGCTCCCTGCTGGGTTAGGGCCCTCTCGGCGCCGGCGTCTAGCTGCAGGCTGCCCTTGGGCAGGAGCGCGTGGGCCAGCCAGCCCTTGCGGTCGGGAAGGGGGGTGGGGCTGGGCTGGAACAGGGTGCCGACCCGCTCGCCGGCCAGCAGGGCATCGAGTACGGCGGGGTCACGGCCGTCAGCCAGGCGCACCCGGATGCCGCTGGAGGTGGCGATGCGGGCTGCAGTGAGTTTGGTGGTCATGCCGCCAGTGCCCCACTGACCTCCGCCGGTGGCCACCGATTGCAGGCTGTCGAGCTCGGCCAGGCTGGCCACCTCCTCAATCGGCCGGGCCTCGGCATCGCTGCGGGGGTCGCCTGAATAAAGGCTGTCCACGTCGGTGAGCAGCACTAGCTCATCGGCGCCTATCGCCACGGCCACCAGGGCCGAAAGGGTGTCGTTGTCGCCGAAGCGCAGTTCGTCGGTGGCCAGGGTGTCGTTTTCGTTGACCACCGGCACCACTCCCCAGGTAAGCAGCTGCTCGAGGGTGCGGCAGGCGTTCTGGTAGCGGAGGCGGGAGGCTAGATCGCCGCGGGTCAGCAGCACTTGGGCTACCGCCAGACCACGCACGGCGAAAGCGTCTTGGTAGAGGGCCATCAGCCGGCCCTGGCCCACGGCGGCGGCGGCCTGGAGAGCCACCACTTCGCTGGGGCGCTGCCCCAGGCCAAGGGCTTCGCAGCCCAGACCCACGGCCCCACTGGTAACCAGGGCGATGGTTTCGCCCTGGCGCCGTTGGCGGCTGAGACTGGCAGCTAGATCGGCGATCACCGCTGCGGTGGGGCGGTCGGCGCTACCACGCAGCAGGCTGGTGCCCACCTTGATCACTCGGCGCATGGAGTGGGATGGGGTTGTCATCAGCCCAGGCTGGTGCCCACCCAGTTGGCCAGGCGCAGCTCCAGTTTTTGGAGCCGATCCCGCTTGCAAGGCTGACCTTGGGGATCGATCGGTTTCACCAGCACGGTGAATAAGCCAAGCCGGTTACCGGCGATCACATCCGTAAACAGGCGGTCACCGATCAGGGCGACCTCCTGGTGGGGCAGGTTGAGCTCGGCCAGCACCCGACGCAGGGCGCTGCGGCGTGGTTTGCCGGCGGAAATTGTGTAGGGCAGGTCGAGCTGGGCCGCCACTGCTCCGATCCGCTGGCGGGAGGGGTTGTTGCTGAATAGGTGGATAGGCACCTGCTGCCGCGCCTGCTGCAGCCAGCGCAGGGCGCTGGCTGGCAGCTCCGCCTGGCGGCGGGGCAGCAAGGTGCGATCGACATCGAGCACCAGGGCCCGGATCGGTTGGTCGAGCAGCTCCTGCAGGGGCAGCTCGGCCAGGGTGCACTCCCGCAGCCAGTTAGGGCGCAGCAGCTGGCGCAGCATCAGTCGTCGCCCTCGCGCTCTTCTAATTCAGCCTCGATTCGGGGTTGAACCCGCTCAAACTCCTCGCCTTCCACCAGCAAGGCGCCGTCGCCATTCATGCGGGCCACCACGAAGAAGGGATCTAGGGGGATGTACAACCCGTATTCCAGATCGTCTACGAGGAAGCTCACCAGCAACTCGTAGGTCTCGGAGTCGTCATCAGCGTCTTCGTCTTCATCGAGCTCATCGGGTTCGGGCTCGTCCAGTTCGCCGCTGACGGTGAGGGTGACGGCAGAGCGCACCAGGGTGAGGTCGTGCTCCTGCAGCACCACATCGGCAACCGACAGGATCGGCTCGGTGGCATCGATGGTGTCGATCAGTTCTGGGTCTTCGTCGCCGTCGAGGCGGAACAGGCAGACAGGGGTGTCGACCGGCGTGAGCAGCACGTAGTCGTGGCCATCGAGGGGGATCAGCTGCTCGAGGAAGCAGAGCAGCTGGCGGCCGCGGCTGTCGTGCACGAGCACGGTGGGCACATCGGCGGGGATCTCCGAGCTGGACTGGGAAGGGGGTTCGGAACTCATGGGCTGGAATTGGATCTCTTCAGGATGCTGCAGCGTCGGCCGTCTGGCAGCGTTCGATGGTCGCCGGGAGCACCGGATCGGGGCCGTCCTGCAGCCATTGTTCGAGCAGCAGGGCCGCGGCGGCGCTGTCGAGGGCACCGCTGCGGTCGCCGTGAAGCCCGTGGCGCTCGCCGGCGGCCCAGGTGCTGGCATGCTCATTTACCCAGGCCAGGGGTAGCTGCAGCCGGCGGGCCAGGCGCTCGCCATAGCGCTGGCAGTGCAGGGCCTGGGCGGTGAGTTGCCCAGCCGCATCTAGCGGCAGGCCCACCACCAGGGCCAGCACCCGCCGCTGCTGCACAAGGGTGTTCAGATGCTCTAGGTCGCTCGCGAAGGAACCTCGGGCCAGGGCCCGCAGGGGGGTAACGGTGAGGCCGAGGGGGTCACAGCCCGCCAGGCCGATGCGCCGTCGCCCAACGTCGAGGGCCAGCACTGAGCGGGGCTGCGGGGCGCTTCTTGATCGCGTCGCGCTCACAACGGCGGGGCCAGGGGGGTTGGGGTGGGCAGGGGGCGGCGGCGGGGTTGCCACTGCTCAAGCAAGGCATCGATTCGCTGGGCGGCCCGTGCCGGGGCCTGCAGCCCTTGACGCCGCCAGACGCTGCGCGCCATCAGCACCCGCTCGCCTTGCTCCTGAGCTCCCAGGTCAGCCAGCCAGCGCTGGCGAGCTTCGTCGCGCAGGTCACAGCGCAGCCAGAGGGGTTCGCCGGCGCCGAGGCCGGCTTGGGCCTGGTGCAGCAGCAACTCGGTGGCGGCGCCCACCAGGTGTTCCCAGCCGGGATGGACACTCAGCTCCACATCGTGACCACCGCCGGGGTGCTCGCCGATCCAGCGCACGGCTGCCACCGCCTGCTCCCGGCTGGGATCCACCAGCATCCAGCCACGGCCGTGGCTCTGGTCGAGCAGATCTTCGACGCGGCGATCGAGCAGCTGACGCAATTGGGCCGGGCAGGCGGCCTGCTCCAGGTGCCAAAGCAGGGTGGCGCTGCGGCGGTTGAGGGGTGTGAGCTGCAGCTCTGCCGGTGCGGGGCTGCTGGCCGAGATTGGGCTGCCGCCCGCAGGGGCGCCGGGCCAGCACCACAGCCGGTCGCTGCGCAAGGGCTGAAAGCCCTGCTCGCGCAGCATCGCCAGGCGGGTGTCATCGAGGGTTGAGGCCGCAGCAATCCAGCTGGCCGCTCCCCGGGCCCGCTGGATTGCTGCTCGCAGCAAGGTGCTGGCCAGTTCATGGCGGGCGGCGCTTGGGGCCAGGCGCAGGTGCTGCATCTGCCAGCAACTGCCGCTGCGGTTGAGCCGGCGGCAGACGATCAGCCCGAGCGGCTTCTGGCCGCTGAGAGCCACCAGCACCTGGGGTGCGAGCGAGGGCCTAGCCAGAAGCGCCTGCATAAGCCGCTCGGGCAGGCCCAGCAGCACAGCCCGCTGCAGCACTGGTTGCAGGGGCAGAAAGGCGGGATCGGTGAGTAGGGGTAGGTGCCAGCCAGCCAGGGTTTCGAGCCGCCAGCTATCTGGCCCCGGAGGCTCGGGTGGTGCCGGAAGGGCAGAGGGCGGCTGCAGGATCCCGAGCATGGGGGCGTGACCAGTCAGCCGGGTAGCCCAACTGTATCGGCGCCAGAGTTGGCTGCGGCTTGGCTGGGGTTTAGCCGTGCTGGGGGGTCAGCTGGGGCGCACCAGCACCAATGGGGTGCGCTCGTTGGCATTACCAGCCGGGTTGGGACGCAGGGCCCGCTCCAGCAGGGCTTCATCGCAGCCGGGGCTGGAGGCCAGCACCTTGACCCGGCCCAGATCGTTGACGTCTACTACCGCCACGGCAACGCCCAAGGAGCGGGCCATGGCGGCGCAGAAGGCGTCGGGCTGTTGAGGCCCGAGCACAATCGTTTGGTCGTAGGGGGGCGTGGTGCCGGTGATGTCGTCGATCAGGCGGGCTTGGTCGCCGGCAAGGCGATAAAACCAGCCCTTACTGCCCACTAATTTCAGGGCCAGACCAATCAGCCAAGCGCCCAGCACCTGGGCCGGACCGACCACATCGATCAAGGACTGCAGGCCGCAGGCGGTGGCCAGGGAGCTGGTGGGGTGGAACCCACGACAGAGCAGCCGGGCCAGGGCGCTGGGTTGAACTGTGGCCGGGTGGTGATAGCGACCCTGCATCACCGCCAGGGGTGTTTCGCCGATGGTGAGCACATCGCCGGGCTGAATCAGCTCGCCGGCGTAGCGGCGCAGCACGGCTTCTGGGTCGTCGAGCACGCCGAGCAGATGGGTGCCAACCGGCAGCACGCGGCAGCGATCGCCGTCGCGCCAGTGGGCGTCTACGGCGGCCAGGGGTGCGGGCATCTGCAGCGGCACCAACACGCCATCGCGGCGATGGAGGCGGCCGAAGGGGCCGTAGTTGACCCAGAGAATTTCAAGCCAGAGGGTGTCGAGCAGCTGGTCTAGGGACTGGCCCGGGGCGCCGCTCAGGCTGATCTGGATGCGGGCGCTGGTGCTCTTGCGCCCCTTGACTATGTAGGCGGCCCAGTAGCCATCAGGGCGGGATTCCTCATCCGGATGCAGCGCTTCGATCCGACTCGACACCGTGACGCCTGCCAGGTCGCCGCGACCCAGCAGGGTCGGCCGCAGCTCGATCTCCGGCACCATCACCTCCATGCGGTGGTGGGGGTTGTGGATCGTCACCATGCCTGAGACGGTGAGGCCAGCGCTGCCGGCTTCGACGCGGAAGTCTTCAGCCCGCAGCCGCAGCGGCGAGGCGGGGCGCAGGCGATGGCGAAGCTCCAGCACTACCAGGGTGAGGCCCAGCAGCAGGGCCAGCACTAGCAAGAGCTTGAGCAGAACCAGGGCGGCAAGCGATGAGGCCATGGACGAAGGCGCCAATTGCGACGAGGCACGAATCGACGGAGCGTAAATGGCCTAGTGGTCTTAATTTCTCGCAATCACGGAATCGGTGATCGGCATGCGCAAGACCTTCGTGCTCGACACCAACGTGCTGCTGCACGATCCGGCAGCCCTGACCCGCTTTGAAGACAACAACATCCTGATCCCGATCGAGGTGGTCGAGGAGATCGACCGCTTCAAGCGGGATCCAGCTGAAAAGGGACGCAATGCCCGCCAGGTGTCGCGGCTGCTGGACGCTCTGCGCGCCCATGGCAACTTGGCCGATGGGGTGCCCAATGGCGAACAGGGCGGCACGCTCAAGGTGGTGTTTTGCCGGGCCGAAACCCTCAGCCAGCTGCCGCCCGAGCTCAAGGGCGGCAGTGGCGACAACAACATCCTGGCGGTGGCCCTTGAGGAGCAGCGCCTGCAGGCGGTGCTGGGTAGCCAGCCGCCGGTGGTGCTCGTTACCAAGGACACCAACCTGCGCATTAAGGCTGATGCGGTGGGCTTGATCGCCCAGGACTACACCAGCGATCGGGTTGACATCGGCGACCTATACCCCGGCTTCTGTGAGGTGTGGGTGGATGCGGAGCAGATGGATCGGGTCAAGCTGCCGCCAGGACTGGCGGTGGAGGGCCTGGTGCTGGAGGCGCCGCTGCAGGCCAACGAGGGCGTAACCCTGATCGATCGGGCCCAGCCGGCCCACACCCTGCTGGCTCGCTACAACGCCGCCACCGCCAGCCTGCAGCCGCTGCAGCGAGCGCCCAAGGCCAAGCTCGGCCGCATCCAGCCCCGCAACCGGGAGCAGACATTTGCCCTTGATCTGCTGCTGGATCCCAGCATCCAGCTGATCACCCTGGTGGGCAAGGCCGGCACCGGTAAAACCCTGCTCGCCCTGGCCGCTGGGCTGCACCAGGTGGCCGATGAGCGGCTCTACGAGCGCCTGCTGGTGACCCGCCCGGTGATTTCCCTCGGCAAGGAGATCGGCTTTCTGCCAGGCGATCTGGACGAAAAAATGGGTCCCTGGATGCAACCAATCATCGACAACCTCGACTTTCTGCTCGGCGGTAGTGAGGAGGAGGGGCGGGGTGCTGCTCGGGCTGGCGGCAGTCACCGCGGGCCGCGCAGCAATTGGACCGACCTCAAGGGCATGGGCCTGCTCGAGGTGGAGGCGATCAGCTACATCCGTGGTCGTTCGATTCCGCGCCAATTCATGGTGGTGGACGAGGCCCAGAACCTCACCCCCCATGAGGTGAAGACGATCGTGACTCGGGTGGGCGAGGGCACCAAAATTGTGCTTACCGGGGATCCCTACCAGATCGATAATCCCTATGTGGATGCTGAAAGCAACGGCCTTACTTGGCTGGTGGAGCGCTTCAAGGGCCAGCGGCTCGCCGGCCATGTGACCCTGCTGCGGGGTGAGCGCAGTGAACTGGCTGAGCTGGCTGCAAATTTGCTGTAGGGCGGCCAGTTTCTTTTACTGGGGCTGGAAGACGACGTTCCAATCCTGCTTCATATCCACAACTAGCCAGCCCTGCTGGGGAGCCTCCTTTAGGGCTTCTACAAGCTTGCCGGTGCTGGTCGTCTTGGCGTCGTAGGCGTACTCACGTTCAGCGTCGGTGTGATGGACGATCAGCCCTAAACTCGGTCGAGGATTATTGATCGTGGTGTACTGCAACATGGCGTGATCACCATCACTGTTGCCACAGCAAATTACAGGCCTGCGGCCGATAAACTGATGGATTCCGACTGGCTTGCCAGCCTTATCGTTTACAAACAAATAATCAAGGGTTTTGGTGATTACTGGTTTGCCGTCCCGCAGTTCGAATACGGCCCGCGATGTTGAGCCAACAACTTGTTCTGGTGGTATGTCGTAAACCTGTTCCACCCAGGCCCGCATAAAGTCGGCGCCGCCACCTGAAACAATGAAGTTCTTAAAGCCGTTATCGCTTAGATAGCGAAGGAGCTCCTGCATGGGTTGATAGGTGAGCTCGCCATAGGCCTTGCCATAGCGCGGATGGTTGGCCGACCTAAACCATGCCTGCACGGCATCTCGAAATTCTTCTACCGTCATGCCTGCATGGGTGATCGCCAGGATCTGCATCAGGCCATCGAAGTGTTTGCCTTCCAGGAGTTTTGCAAGGTCGCCGTCCAAGGCAGCTTGCACCATGGGGTTTGAGGAGAGGCTCGGCTCTGTGAGGATGCGCAGCTTCAGTTCATCGATGGCAAAAGCCACCTGAAAAGGCAGCGGATTTTCCGGCCAGAGCGTGCCGTCATTGTCATGCACTGCAATGCGTTCGGCTGAAGGCAGGTATGCGGGTGAGTCTTTATTTGTGACTTTGGCGATGAATGCAACAATGGCTCGTTTGACATGCCCTTCATTCCAGGAGGGCAGCGGATCTGCTTGGCAAGAGAGGTCGTATAGCTTTGATTGGGCCACACCGAAATCGCCTATTTGGTAAAGGCTCACGGAGGCTGTTTTGAAGCTAAAGGTCTCAAATGGCTCTGCTACTAAAGCTTCAACAAAATCACTTGTGCCAATGCCCAGGGTCAGATGGGGCTGGTAGTTCGGGCCAGTTCGCGTATCGCTGAAGTTGTTCACGTAGTCAATAGTCGCTTGGCTGATTGCGCCGCCGTCAAGGCGAGGTGCAAAGGCATCATTTGTGCCGTGTTTCACGGCAAATGGCGCGATGGCAGCGATGATTTTTTGCTGGAGTCGGAGCTGCTCGGGAGTCGCCTCGATGTTGAATCCCACTAATTTTAGATTCTCGCTGGCTAATGCAAAGTAGCCAGTTGCTTTGCCTTCAATATTGATCGGGGGCTCTGTACGCAGCACGTTGGCCACGGCATCTGCTACTTGGCCTAGATCTACAGCTTTTATAAATAACTGTAGAATGGTGATATGAGGGGCGTGGTTGGCATCTAGGGGGAAGCTGGCTGGGTGGTTTTCTCGCAGCCGCGCGTTTATCGCCTTTGCTTTCTCAACCGTGGCAGCATCTGGTTCCAGCAGGACGTTGATTGCAATCAGGGGCATCGGCGCAGTGCTGCGAGTAGCAGGCAGTTTGAGCCTATTTTCGCCGGCCGCTCGCCTGGCTCAACAATCCAGGCAAGCGCGGCGCTCAGTGTCGCTGATATCACCGCGCTCGCGCTGCCATTGGCGCCGGCGCAGCTTTTCGTAGGCCTGGCAAAACTCTTCGCCCAGGGCCTGGCGTAGGGCCGAGTCGGCCTTGAAGGCATCGAGGGCCTCGCCGAGGTTGACCGGGAGCCTGCCGCAGCTGGCGGGATCCAGGGGCTTGGCGTAGTTGTCGTTGTCGCTGCGGGGGCCAGGATCGAGCTGGCGCTCAATGCCATCGAGCCCAGCCGCCAGGATTGCAGCCTGCAGCAGGTATGGATGGGCGGCACCATCGGGGAGGCGCAGCTCTAAGCGCTGGTCGTCGGGGATGCGCACCATGTGGGTGCGGTTGTTACCGGTGTAGCTGATGCCGCCCGGACTCCAGGTGGCACCCGAGGTGGTGGGCGGGGCAGCGAGGCGCCGGTAGCTGTTCACCGTGGGGTTGCTCAGGCAGCTCAGGGCCGGGGCATGGGCCAGCAGGCCAGCCAGGAAGTGGTAGGCAAGCGTCGATAGACCGAGCTCGCCGCTGGGATCGTGGAACAGGTTGCGGCCTGCTTGCGAGCTGCCCGCTGTGCCCCACAGGGAGAGGTGGGTGTGGCAGCCATTGCCGGTGAGGGCGGCGAAGGGTTTGGGCATGAAGCTGGCCCTCAGGCCCTGCTGCTCCGCCAGGGATTTCACCATCACCTTGAAAAAGGCGTGGCGATCGGCGGTGGTGAGGGCGTTGGCGTAGGTCCAGTTGACCTCAAATTGGCCGTTGGCGTCCTCGTGATCGGCTTGATAGGGCCCCCAGCCCAGCTGTTCCATCGCCTCCAGCAGGGGGCCGATCAGGGGGTAGCGGCGCATTAAGGCCAGTTGGTCGTAGCAGGGCTTTTCCTGGCTATCGGCGCTATCGCCGATCCGCTCGCCGCTGGGATCGAGTAGGAAAAACTCAGCTTCCACTCCGCTGCGCAGCTCCAGCCCCCGCTCAGCGGCCCGCTCCAGCTGGCGCCGCAGCAGGCGGCGGGGGCACTGCTCCATCGGCTGGCCATTGAGCTGGAGCTCGGCCGCCACCCAGCCCACCCCGGGCTGCCAGGGCAGGGGGGTGAGACTGGCCGCCGCCGGGATCGCCATCACGTCGCCATCGGCTGGTGAGAGATCCAGCCAGGCCGCAAAGCCGGCAAAGCCGGCCCCATCGCGGGCCATTCCCGCCACAGCCGAGGCCGGCACGAGTTTGGCCCGCTGGATGCCAAACAGGTCGGTGAAGGAGATCAGCAGGAAGCGGAGCTGCAGCTCCTGCATTCGCTGGGCGAGATCAGACATGGGAGGGCTGCTGGAGGAGGGTTTCAACGATCCGGCTCAGCTGCCGCTGCTCGGCAGGACTGCTGTGGGGGTTGCCCGCCCGGTGGCCGAGCTCTGAGGGGATCACGTGCAGCTCCGCCCCGGGGATGGCGTCGGCGTCGGCGGCAAGGTCTTCGAGCGGGAAGTAGAGGTCGTGGCTGCCGGCCACCACGGCGGTGCGGGCGGTAATGCGGCCCAGGCTTGCGGCCAAATCGCCTCCGGCGGCCACGTCGTGGGCC
>NZ_JAGQDB010000042.1:0-20627 GCF_024346495.1 Cyanobium sp. A1C-AMD
TGCGAGACCAGAGATGTTGTCATCGCCGCCAAAGCCATCGATTAGGTCGTCGCCGGAGGTGCCGGTTAGGGTTTCTGAGCCTGCACCTCCTGCAGCTTTGGATGCGTAGTAGCTGGCGACGGATTGGGTCCCATCCGCGAACTGCAGCTGATCAATGTCGTAGAGGGTATCGAGACCATCAGGAGAGCCGACTCGATTGTCCTTGATGTAATAGACGTAGCCAAAGATCGAGTCTGTGGCTCTGGAAATCGTGTAGTTACTGGCGTTACCCGTAAGAACGAAGGTATCGATTTCATTGGGATCGGTATTGGCGGCTGTTGCTTTGCCGCCATAGATCACATCGTTGCCGGCACCTGCATGAAGGGTGTCGTTACCACTGCCGCCCTGGAGGGTGTCAAAACCGCTACCGCCGTTGAGCGAGTCGTTGCCAGCTTCTCCGTAGAGATTGTCATCGCCGTCTCCTGATGTGATGGAGTCGATTCCGTTGCCGCCATAGAGGTTGTCGTTGCCGAATCCGGCTGTGATGGTGTCATCCCCGTCATCACCGTAAGCATTGTTATTGCCATTACCGGCTGCAACCAAATCATTGCCGGCACCGCCACTAATATTGTCGTTCGAGGAGGTACCCGTTATGGTGTCATTTCCGGCATCACCAAAGATGTTGCGCACATTGTTTGCTGTGGATGCATTGATTACATCGTTGTCATTTCCCCCGTACACTGCGTCGTAGTTGGCATTGCCGGACAGGGTTATCGTGTCGTCTCCACTGTCGCCGCGAATCTTGGTCCAATCGCCCTCCGCTCCACCAAACCCGCCTATGTATGAGCCTCCTGTGAGGAGGATTGTATCGTTGCCGTCTCCTGCGCTGATGCCGTGCCCCTTGCCGAGCCAGCCATAGCTACCGATTTGCCCCGATGCGCTAATTGAGTCATTGCCAGCTCCTGTGATGACGTAAGTAAGAGCCGAAGTGAGATTGACAATGTCATCAGAGCTGCCAGAGTCAAAACGGATAATACCGCTGAGTGAGTTTATTGTATTCAGTCCATCTCCGGCGTTAATGGTGATGTCTGCATTGACGCCCGACTGAATCGTGAGGTTGTCATTGCCAGCGCCGGAGATGATGCTGAAGGTACCTGTGGCACCAGTTTGGATCGTGTAGGCATCGGTTCCAGTACCGGAGGTATAGGTGCCACCAACGGCAATACCTGTGATCACGATGGTGTTATTGCCCTCGCCAGCATTCACCACGTCACCGATACCGGAGGAGGTGATGGTGTCATCGCCGGCATCGCCAGATATGCGGTTTATTCCTGTTCCGCCATCAATGGTGTCGTTGCCTTCACCTCCGATAAGGACGTCATTGCCTGCGAGACCAGAGATGTTGTCATCGCCGCCAAAGCCATCGATTAGGTCGTCGCCGGAGGTGCCGGTTAGGGTTTCTGGATCGTTGCCTCCCGCGCGCGGTGGTGTGAGATCAATCGCATATTCAGCCGCCAACCGCTGCCCTTGCGCCACAACGTTGCCGGCATCCTTCTGAAGGCGTAGAGCCTGTAGATCGCCGGCTAACACTCCTGGCTTGGTCAGAAGCGCCGCGAAATACTCCCCTTCATCCCCAGGAGTATCCACAGCATTCAGGAGTCCATCTAGGTGGTGCCCCAGCTCTTCCGTAAGAACCGCTAGTACCTGCTCCTTGGTCGCCCCTGCTAACCAATCCGCATTGAGATAGATGGTGCCCGTGGAGATGGCATAAGCCCCCAGAGCAGCGTTGATGTCCGCTGCTGATAGCAGAACAATTGGCGGCAACCCACCGAACTCACCAGCAGCCCACTGGTCCGTCAGGTCTGTGAGTGCCTTGGGTTCCCCGCTCAGCAGCAGTGCCTCCCGGGCAGCGGCAGTCAGACGACCACTGGCAGACCAACTCTGGAGCAGCAGGTGCCACTCGGGCAGAAGGGGACCAAGCAGGTTCGTCGCAGCACTAGAGATTGCCATTCGGTCCTGTCCCTGCAGTGGATTAGGGAAGAGACCCAGGAATAACCCTGACCCCCCATCGTATTTTCTTCACAATTATCCTAATGCCCTGCCTGCGACCCAGGAGAGGGTCTGCGGACTTAGAACAGGTGCTTATGCGCACACTGCTTGAGTAGTCACCTTGCTTTATGCATTTTCTGCATAAGCACCCCCTGCTTTGCGCTGACCTTTTTTGGGGCTATGGGTTGCCTGCCAGGTTCGTTAACCCCACGACTGCATCCCCAAACCATTCCAAGAGCAAGCCACCACCCAAGCCATTCCCAGTCCTTCCCCTACCCCATCAACACCACCCTCAAACCACCACTACCTCAGGAGGATGCTGCTCCAGCACTTGCTTGAGATACCGACCCGTGTGACTAGTGGGATGCTCAGCCACCTCCTCAGGAGTGCCCGTGACCACGATCTCCCCTCCCTTGTCTCCTCCTTCTGGACCAAGATCAATGATCCAGTCGGCACAACGGATCACATCGAGGTTGTGCTCGATCACCAGGATCGAGTTGCCCTTATCCACCAGGCGCTGCATCACATCCATCAACTTGTGCACATCAAAGAAGCTGAGGCCGGTGGTGGGTTCATCAATCAGATAGAGAGTTTTGCCAGTGGCGCGCTTGGAAAGTTCGGTGGCCAATTTCACCCGCTGGGCCTCACCACCGGAGAGGGTGGGCGCCGGCTGACCGAGCTTCACGTAGCCCAGTCCCACATCCACCAAAGTGCGCAACCGATCGGCAGCCTGGGGGATGGCTGAGAACACATCGGCGGCCTGCTCCACCGTCATCTCCAGCACATCAGCAATCGTGTGACCCTTGTAGGTCACCTGCAAGGTTTCGCGGTTGTAGCGAGCACCCTTACATACATCGCACTGCACATACACGTCCGGCAGGAAGTTCATCTCGATCACATTGACGCCCTGGCCACTGCAGGCCTCACAGCGGCCACCCTTGACATTGAAACTGAACTGACCCACCTGATAGCCGCGAGCTTTGGCCTCCACCGTGGCCGCAAACACCTGACGGATCGGATCAAAAGCGCCGGTATAGGTGGCCGGGTTGGAGCGGGGCGTACGACCAATCGGTGATTGGTCGATCACGATCACCTTGTCGATCGCCTTGATACCGCGCAGCTCACCTAAGCCAGGTGGAAATGGCACCTTCATGCCCAGCTGGTGCTCCAGGGCCGGATGTAGCAGCTCATTCACCAGGGTGCTCTTGCCACTGCCACTCACCCCGGTGACGCACACCAGCCGCCCCAGTGGAATCTCCACATCGAAGCCGGCCAGGTTGTTGCGCTCGCAGTCCACCATCGTGAGCCGGCGGCTACCGGTACTGCGCCGCTCCGCTGGAGTTGGAATCGAGAGGCGGCCACTGAGATAGGCCCCGGTAAGGGAATCCTCTGCGGCCAGTAGATCCTCAAAGCTGCCCTCAGCCACAATGTGGCCGCCGTGCACCCCCGCCCCCGGGCCAATATCCACCACGTAGTCGGCAGCACGAATCGTGTCTTCGTCGTGCTCCACCACGATCAAGGTGTTGCCTAGATCCCGCAACTTCAGCAGGGTATTAAGCAGCCGGTCGTTGTCACGCTGGTGCAAACCGATGCTCGGCTCATCCAGCACGTAGAGCACTCCGGTGAGGCCCGCGCCGATCTGGGTCGCCAACCGAATCCGCTGGGCTTCGCCACCGCTGAGGGTCATGGCGGGCCGATCCAGGCTCAGATAATCGAGCCCCACATCCAGCAGAAACTTCAGGCGCAGCCTGATCTCCCGCAACACCAGATCACCGATCTGGATCTGGCGTGGACTGAGCAAAGGATCAGCACCCTCGCTCTCGCCCACCCCCATCAGCGACTCAATCCGGCGCAGGGTTTCGCCCACGCTCACCGCGGTGAGTTCGTGGATGGCATAGGGGCCCACCCGCACCGCCAGCGCTTCCGGCCGTAATCGCAGGCCGTGGCAGGTAGCGCAGGGCACCAGCTCGAGAAACTTCTCCAGCTTTTGGCGCACAGATTCGCCGCTGGCATCGCGCAACTGGCGCTCCAGGATCGGCAAGATGCCTTCAAACGGCCGCTCGTAGCCGGCGCTCTTGCGATAGCGGCTGTCGGCCTGAATGCTGATCGGCTCCTGGCTGCCATGCAGCAGCACCTCCTGCTGCTCAGCGCTGAGCTGATTCCAAGGCGTCTTGATCTCAAACTTGTAGGCCTCCCCAACCGAATAAAGCAGGGAGAAGTAATAGGAATTGTCCTTATCAGCCCAAGGCGCAATTGCCGCATAAACGGGCAGGGAGGGATCGGGCAACACCCGCTCGGCGGTGAACTTGCGCAGGTGGCCGATGCCGTGGCAGTCGGGGCAGGCGCCGTAGGGGCTGTTGAAGGAGAAAAGCCGGGGCGACAGCTCCTCCATTACGGCGCCGTGCACCGGGCAGGCGAAATTTTCCGAATAGAGCCGCTCCCGCTCCACCCCCTCGGGCAGCTCCTCATCGGCCTTGGGCACCACCTCCACCAGCGCCAGGCCATCACCTCTTTTAAGGGCGGTGCGCAGCGAATCGGTGAGCCGCTCCTGCACCCCTTCCCTCGCCACCAGCCGGTCCACCACCACCTCAATGTTGTGGGCGTGGTTTTTATCTAGCTCGATGTTGTCGGCGAGCTCGCGCACTTCGCCATTGATGCGCACCCGCGCAAAGCCCTCGGCCACCAGGCCGCCCAGCAGCTTGACGTGGCTGCCCTTCTTGCCGCGCACCACCGGCGCCAGCAATTGGTAGCGGGTGCCCTCGGGCAAAGCCAGGATCTGGTCCACCATCTCGTCGATGGTTTGGGGCCGGATCGAGCGATCGCACTGGGGACAATGGGGTTCGCCGGCCCGGCCGAACAGCAGGCGCAGGTAGTCCTGGATCTCCGTCACCGTGCCAACGGTGGAGCGAGGATTGTGGCTGGTGGATTTCTGATCGATCGAGATGGCTGGTGAGAGCCCCTCGATCGCATCCACATCGGGCTTATCCACCTGGCCCAGAAACTGGCGCGCATAGGCCGACAGGCTCTCGACGTAGCGGCGCTGGCCCTCGGCAAAGATCGTGTCAAAAGCCAGCGAGCTCTTACCGCTGCCGCTCACACCGGTGAACACCACCAGGCGATTGCGCGGGATGGTGAGGTCGACGTTTTTGAGATTGTGCTGACGGGCGCCCCGCACCCGGATCACATCCTCAAAAGAGCCGCCGCTGAGCACACGGCTCGGGTCAAGGGCCTTTTCGTGAACGGTCTGGGCGAGGGTTCTGCTAGCGGCTGCACCGTTGGTGGCAGAGCTAGAGGCAGCAGAGCTCTTGGCGCGGGGCATCCAGACGGCTCATGAGCTAGCAAGTCTACGGATGCTCCACCTTTGATGGACATAGACCAGTGCTGGAGCGGGTCTAGCGAGCGTGCTGATCCAGCAGGCTGGCGGCATAGCTGCGGGCCTCGCCGGAATCGCCGCCCGCCAGTTCAGCCAGCTCCGCCTGACGGTCCTGGGTGTCCCGCAGCTGGGACACCCGCGTATGGGTGACCCCCTCCAACACCTGCTTGGAGACGCGGAAGTGGTGGTCTGCCGCCGCGGCCACCAGGGGTTGGTGGGTGACGCAAAACACCTGGCGCTGCTCAGCCAGGCGAGCCAGCAACTCGGCCATGGCGCCGCTCACCCGGCCACTCACGCCCGTGTCGATCTCATCGAAAAGCAGGGTGACGTGCTGGTCTGCCGCGGCCAGACAGGTTTTCAGAGCCAGCAGAAAGCGCGACATCTCACCGCCTGAAGCCACCTCAGCCAGGGGCGCCAGGGGCACACCCGGGTTGGCGGAAAACTGAAACTGCACCGCATCGGCTCCCTCCTCCCCCGCTGGCGCTGGTGCAATCGCCACCGCGAAGCGCACATTGGCCAATCCCATCGGCCGCAGCGCCTGCATCAGTTGCTGCTCCAAGGCAGCGGCGGCCTGGCGGCGGGCGGCGCTGAGCGAGGCATTGGCCTGATCGCGAAGCTGGCGGGCTCGCTGCTCCGCCAGCTCCAGGACATCCAGGGAAACTTCGCCACCGCCGGGGGCTAGTTGCTGGCGCAGGCGATCGCGCAGGGCGATCAAGCCAGCCAACTCCTGGCCATGGCGCCGCTCCAGGGCCTTGAGCTGGGCCATGCGCTCCTGCAGGGCCGCCAAGCTTTCTGGGTCACTATCAAGACCAGATCCGTAGCGATCCAGATCGCGGGCCAGATCCTGCAAAGCCGCCAAACCATCGCTGCAGCAACTGCGCAGCTCACTGACGCCGCCATCTAAAGCCTCCATCTGCAGTAGCTCCTGTTCGCAGGCGGCCAGGTGATCCAGCACCGATGGCGCCTGCTCTGCACCCTCCAGCAAGCGGCCCAGCAAAACCATCACCCCCTCCTGCAGCCGCACCCCATGGGCGAGGCGGTTTTCCTCGTTTTGGAGCTGCTGACGCTCCTGCGGATCTTGCAGCTGGGCCGCCTCCAGGTCGGCCAGCAGTTGCTCCTGGGCAGCGCGCTGCTGCTGTAGCTGGTCCCAGTCGCTACGGGCCTGCTCCAGCGCCGCCGCCGCCTGTTTCCAATGGCGCCAGGCCGCCGCCACCGGCGCCAGCAAAAGCGGAAGGCCTTCGCCACCAAAGCGATCAAGCCAGCGGCGCTGCTGACCGGGCCGCGCCAGCTGCTGGGTTTGGCCCTGAACCGTGAGATCGAGCAGCAGGGGCCGCAACTCCTGGATCTGGGCCCGGCTCACCACCACGCCATTAAGCCGATTGCGGCTGCTCAAGCGCTCCTCCGTGAGGCGCCACTCACGCGAAAGCAGCAGTTCGCCCTCCTCAACCTCCAGCTCCTGCTGATGCAACCAGGCCTGCAAAGGGGGCGAAAGGCTGAAGCTGGCCTCGATCGTGCCGCGCTCAGCGCCGCGCCGCAGCAGCCTGGCGCCGGCGCTGCCCTGGGCCCCACCCAAAAGAGCATCGAGGGCATCAAGCAGGATCGATTTACCTGCTCCCGTCTCACCGGTCAGCACCGTGAATCCCTCGCTGAAGCTGAGCTCCAGCCGCTCGATCAGGGCGATGTTGCTGAGGCGCAGTCCCGTGAGCACGTCGGCCTCCGCTAACCGGACTGGGGTACCGGCCAGACCGTAGCGGCAGTGGGATTCGTTTAGAAGGGGTCTGGTGCGCCTTAGCGGTGCTTTGCCCGCCCAACTCCCATGGATCCCGACAACAACCAAGCCGAGTTGGGTGATTTTCTGGAGGCCGCCGGCCTGCTGAGCTACGACCCGGCCGCCATCACCCGGATTTACACCGGCCACCCGCAACGGCTATTCCGGCGCCTGTGGCAAACCCTGGTGCCAATCGGGCTCTATCTACTTGGGGTGGGCTTTGACTGGCTCACCGGGCGGCTCAAGGCTGCGGAGGTAGCCAGGTCCCGCGCCAAGGAGGCAGCGGATCTAGTGGCTTCGCTCGGCCCCGCTTTCATCAAAGCCGGCCAGGCCCTCTCCACCCGGCCCGACATCGTGCCACCGCTACTGCTGGAGGAACTTGCCCAGCTGCAAGACCAGCTTCCGGGCTTCGACTCCGCCCTGGCGATGGCCTGCATCGAAGAGGACCTGGGCGCTGCAGTACTCGACATCTACGAACAACTCGACGCCGAGCCGATCTCGGCTGCTTCGCTGGGCCAGGTGCACAAGGGCGTGCTCAAGGGGGGTCAGGCGGTGGCAGTAAAGGTGCAGCGCCCGGGCCTGCGGGAGCAGATCACGCTCGACCTTTACATCGTGCGCAACATCGCTTCCTGGCTAAACCAGAACGTCGGCCTAATCCGCTCCGACCTGGTGGCCCTGATCGATGAACTGGGCAAGAGGGTGTTTGAGGAGATGGACTACTTCAACGAAGCCGCCAACGCCGAGCGCTTCGCCGAATTACACGCCCACAATCCCCGTATCACCGTTCCCCGCATCTACCACCAGGCCACTAGCCGCCGGGTGCTCACGATGGAATGGATGGAGGGGGTGAAGCTCACCAATCTCGAAGCGGTGCGCGGCATCGGCGTAGACCCCGACGACATGGTGAACGTCGGTGTTAACTGCAGCCTGCAGCAATTACTAGAGCACGGCTTTTTCCACGCCGACCCCCACCCCGGCAACCTGTTGGCTATGGCAGATGGCCGGCTCGCCTACCTCGACTTCGGCATGATGAGCGAGGTGAGCCGCGAATCGCGCACCGGCCTAATTCAGGCGGTTGTGCATCTGGTAAATCGCAGTTTCGGCAAGCTGAGTAAGGATTTCGTCAGCCTGGGCTTCCTGGCCGAAGACGTAAATCTCGAGCCGATAGTGCCAGCTTTTGAAAAGGTGTTCGGTCAAGCGATCGAGCAGGGAGTCAGCCGCATGGATTTCAAAGCGGTCACAGATGACCTTTCCGGCGTGATGTATCGCTTCCCCTTCCAGGTGCCGCCCTACTACGCCCTAATCATCCGCTCGCTGGTGACTCTGGAGGGAATCGCCCTCAGCGTTGATCCCGAGTTCAAGATCCTTGGCGCCGCCTACCCCTACTTCGCCCGGCGGCTGATGGAAGACCCCGATCCCACCCTGCGCCAGAGCCTCAAGGAGATGCTCTTCGACGGTGACATCTTCCGCTGGCAACGGCTCGACAACCTGATCGCTAGCGCCTCCCAAGGAGCCCAGCTCGATCTCGAAGGGCTACTGGATCAAGTGCTGAGCTTTCTTTTCTCAGCCAACGGCGGGCTGCTACGCCAACAGCTGGTAGACGCCATGGTGGGCCGCATGGACGCCATGGCCTGGCAAACCACCCTGCGCATCGGCAAGCGCCTGCCAGAGCGGTTCCAACCTCCAGGTTTGCGCCGTCACCGGCTAAGCGAGGCGGCTGAACCGCTGCTCGACCTCGAGCCGGTGCGCCAGTTAATGGGCATACTCAAAGCCCTGCCCGGTTTCGAACCCCAGATGCTGCTGCGCCGCCTGCCACGCCTTGTGGGAGAACCGGAACTACGCCAGATGGGAGTTCAACTAGCCAAGGGTCTGGCCGAGCGCAGCATGGTTCGCCTGGTGCGAGATGTGCTCGTCGCCGCCTGAATTTGAAAGCAATCGCCGTAGGCTTATCGCCATGCAAATAGCGTCGTTAGGCCGTAAGCGTCAGGCCCTTGTTGCCATCGCCCTGGGCCTGAGCCTGGTCGTTCCCTGGCCTGCGGTCAGCCTGCCGCCAGCTAGTGCTGCTGAAAATCTGGTGTTTGTGAGCGGTGCCTTTCGCCGCTCCATCGCCGTTGCAGACCTGGAGCATCTGGCTAAGACCGGCCAAGCCCGAGGCCTGCTAGCCGATGTTTTGAGCTTCAGCCGCCAAAATCCCCAGGAAATCGCCAAGCTGCTGAATCAGTCGGTGAGCCTGCCTGTAACCCTGGTGAGCAGGCTGCTCAACACCCGAATCGGCGAGGCAATCCTGCAGCGCCTGTCTGTAATCGTGTTTCCGCTCAAGGCATCCCAGGCCGGGATTCCAGCCATGCGCTCCGCCATGGTGCTGGGGGTCGTTGAAGGCAACGGTTCGATATCTGCAATTTCTTTCTTGCGCGCTTATCCCGCCCAGGAGATGGAAGTGAGCATCCCCGCCTTGATGAACCTGATCAGCAAAACCAGCTCGATCACCGAGCTGGTGCGTTTCTTCTCGGAATCACCGCTGGATGGGTTGCGCGGCGACGCGCCAGCTGCTGCGCCGTAGATTCACTGAAGTCACTGTCTAAATCGTGTCCTTGCTCCGTTCTCTGCAGCGTTTGAGCAAGGGCCCCTTTGCAGCCCGTCCCACCATGCAGGACTGGCCTGGACTGATTGAGGCCTATCGCCGCTGGCTGCCAGTTTCAGAGCGCACACCCGTAATCACCCTGCGGGAGGGTTCCACACCCCTGATCCCAGCCCCGGTGATCGCCGAAAGAATCGGCCGCGGCGTCAAGGTCTATCTGAAATACGACGGCCTCAACCCCACCGGCTCCTTTAAAGACCGGGGCATGACCATGGCGATTTCCAAAGCCAAGGAAGCCGGTTCTGAAGCAGTGATCTGCGCCAGCACGGGCAACACCTCTGCCGCGGCGGCCGCCTACGCCCGCCGCGGCGGCATGCGGGCCTTCGTGCTGATCCCAGATGGCTATGTGGCCCAGGGAAAACTGGCCCAAGCCCTCCTCTACGGAGCCGAGGTGATCGCCATCCAGGGCAACTTCGACAAAGCCCTGGCGATCGTGCAGGAAGTTGCCAACAAATACCCGGTCACCCTGGTGAATTCGGTGAACCCCTACCGATTGCAGGGGCAAAAAACCGCCGCCTTCGAAGTGGTGGATGCCCTTGGTGAAGCGCCGGACTGGCTATGCATCCCGGTTGGCAACGCCGGCAACATCAGCGCCTACTGGATGGGATTCAACGAGTACCTAAAAGAGGGCCATTGCCGCAAGCTGCCCCGAATGATGGGCTTTCAAGCGGCGGGTTCTGCTCCTTTGGTCCTGGGCCACACGGTTGAGCAACCAGACACCATCGCCACAGCGATCCGCATCGGCAACCCGGTGAATCGCGAAAAGGCCCTGAACGTGCGCAGCGAAAGCGGTGGCAACTTCATGGCCGTCACCGACGCTGAAATCATCGATGCCTACAAGCTGCTGGGCAGCGGCGAGGGCGTGTTCTGCGAGCCAGCTAGTGCCGCCTCGGTCGCAGGCCTGCTCAAGCACCACCAGGAGGTGCCCCAGGGAGCCACGGTGGTTTGTGTGCTCACCGGCAACGGCCTCAAGGATCCAACTACCGCCATCGAAAACAATGACGCCCGCTTCCATACCGGTCTGGAGGCGGACACCGCCAAGGTGGCCGAAGTGATGGGTTTTTAAGCAAGCCCAGACCTAACCAAAACCTTCAACCAATCAGCAAAGCGTCTGCTGAACAGCTGGGGAAAAGGCCCTGGAAACCGCGGAGAAGCTCTCGCCTGGGCCAAGCTCCCCAATCCCAATGTTTTCCACACCTGCTGGAAACGGCGGAAAAGCTGATTTTTACCCCAGCTGGACCAGGTCAAACCCCAGGGCTGATCCAGCTCAAACCCAGCTGCAGCAGAGTATTTTTTGGTTTTCCCCGGTTTCCTCAACCCCTACTAAAACGGTTTTAATTTCTTTCTTGAGCTTGATCAATCAAATCCTTAGAAGCACGCAGCAAGACGGATCACCGGCGTTGCGGAATCAGCCGCCCTGTGGAAGCGTGGGGTCACCCTTGATTAAGCCGTCAGGCTCCCCAGCACAAACGCCATGAAGCTGGTCTGCTCCCAGTCTGAACTCAGCTCCAGCCTGCAGCTGGTCAGCCGAGCCGTGGCCAGTCGCCCCACCCATCCGGTGCTGGCAAACGTGCTGCTCACCGGTGATGCGGGCACGGGTCGACTCAGCCTCACCGGTTTTGACCTCAGCCTGGGTATCCAGACGAGCATCAGCGCCAGCGTTGAGACCAGCGGCGCCATCACCCTGCCCGCCCGGTTGTTTGGTGAAATCGTTTCGCGCCTCTCGAGTGATAGCCCGATCACGCTGAATTGCGCTGAGGGTTCCGAGCAGGTGGAGCTCACCAGCCTTTCGGGCAGCTACCAGATGCGGGGCATGCCCGCCGATGATTTTCCTGACCTGCCCCTAGTGCAGAGCGGTACGCCGATTCGTCTGGAAGCGGAAGCCTTGGTTAAGGGTCTGCGCGCCACCCTTTTTGCCAGCAGTGGCGACGAAGCCAAGCAACTGCTCACTGGTGTGCACTTGGGCCTTGATCCGGCCGGGCTGGAATGTGCGGCAACCGATGGCCATCGCCTGGCCGTGCTCCGGCTTGCCCATGCGACCCCCTCTGGGCAAAACGAAGCCGAGGAGCCTTTTGCCGTCACCGTGCCAGCTCGCTCGTTGCGGGAGCTGGAGCGTCTGCTCTCAGGACGTCAATCTGAAGAGCCCTTGAGCCTGTTCTGTGATCGCGGCCAGGTGGTGTTCCTTTGGGCCGACCAGGTGCTCACCAGCCGCAGCCTTGATGGCACCTACCCCAACTACCGCCAGCTGATCCCAGAGAGCTTCACTCGCACGATCAATCTCGAGCGCCGCGCTCTGGTTTCGGCCCTTGAGCGGGTGGCGGTGCTTGCTGATCAGCACAACAATGTCGTCAAACTCAGTGCCGAGCCCGCCACCGGTCAAGTATTGATTCAGGCCGATGCCCAGGACGTGGGCAGTGGTTCTGAAGGACTCGCTGCCACCATTGAGGGTGAAGCGATTCAGATTGCCTTCAACGTGCGCTACTTGCTCGATGGTCTCAAGGCCATGGCCTGTGATCGGGTGCTGTTGCAATGCAACGCCCCCACCACGCCGGCGATTTTGACCCCTGCGGAAGGGGATCAATTCACCTACCTGGTGATGCCCGTTCAGATCCGCAGCTGACGGTGGCTCCCCTTCCGGAGCAGGTGCTGCTGAGTGAGTTGCTGCGCCGGCATGTTCGTTGCGATCAGGGGCTCGATCACGGTGCCGGCGTGCAGGTCTGGATGCATCCCCCTGTGCATCGGGTGCTGGGTTGGGTTTCAAAGCCGTCGGCTTTTGGCAATCGCCGGGAGGTGTGGCGTCTCAACCAGTTGCGGGGCATTTCTGAGCTGGAAGCACTTGTGCAGGGTGAACCAGCTGAAACTGACCTTGGTGTGTTGGAGAAGCTGCCGACCTTGATCGATGCGGCTGTGCTGGATCGCCGCCAGCAACCGATCGGCACCTTGGCTGATGCCGCCATCGAGTTGCGTAGTGGCCGTATTCGCCATTATTTGGTGAGTCGCAGTGATCCACGCCTGCCGGGCAGTAGCCGTTGGCGATTGAGCTTGGATCGCCTGCTGGATCAGCAGCCCGGCCAGGTGCTCACCGCCCTGGAGAGCATCGACGACCTGCCCCTAGCCCGGGCAAGTGTGCGGCAAGAGTTCTTGCGTCGTTCAAGGCGGTGGCGCGATCAGGTGCAGGAGGCGGGCAACCGATTTGAGGAGAGGCTGGAGGGCTGGCTTGAGGAGCCGCCATGGCAGGAGCCAGAGGGGTTAGATCAGCCCTACGAAACCGATGCCCCCCCTCGCCGCCGCCGTTCTGGTCCTCCTGCTGAAGAGGAAGATCCCTGGATTTGAACCTCGCGTAGATCAGTTCCAGTTGCTGTGAGGCCCGCTCGGCGAGACTGCAGTGATCTTGCCCAGCTGCACGTGGTTGCCGCCTCTTTCGAAGCACCGGCCTATTCGGTTCCCGATGCCCTCAAGAAGGAGAACCTGAGCCAGGCCGACTACGACGAGATCTGCCGCCGCCTCGGCCGCGCCCCCAACCGGGCCGAGTTGGGCATGTTCGGGGTGATGTGGTCCGAGCACTGCTGCTACCGCAACTCGCGGCCGCTGCTGCAGGGCTTCCCCACCACCGGCCCGCGCATCCTGGTGGGCCCTGGCGAGAACGCTGGCGTGGTGGATCTGGGTGAGGGCCAGCGCCTGGCCTTCAAGATCGAGAGCCACAACCACCCCTCGGCCGTGGAGCCGTTCCAGGGGGCGGCTACGGGCGTGGGCGGCATCCTGCGCGACATCTTCACCATGGGAGCCAGGCCCATCGCCCTGCTCAATGCTCTGCGCTTCGGTCCCTTGGAGGATGGGCGCAACGTGGGCCTGATGGAGGGCGTGGTGGCTGGCATCGCCCACTACGGCAACTGCGTGGGCGTGCCCACCGTGGGTGGGGAGGTGGCGTTTGACCCCAGCTACTCCGGCAACCCCTTGGTGAACGCCATGGCCCTGGGGCTGATGGAAACAGAGGAGATCGTCTGCTCCGGTGCTGAAGGAGTGGGTTATCCCGTGGTGTACGTGGGCAGCACCACCGGCCGCGACGGCATGGGCGGCGCCAGTTTTGCCTCCGCCGAGCTCACCGAGGCCTCCCTGGATGATCGCCCTGCCGTGCAGGTGGGCGATCCCTTCCTTGAAAAGGGACTGATCGAGGCCTGCTTGGAGGCCTTCAAGAGCGGTGATGTGGTGGCGGCTCAGGATATGGGCGCCGCCGGCCTCACCTGCAGCTGCTCGGAGATGGCCGCTAAGGGGGGGCTGGGCATTGAGCTGGATCTCGACCGCGTGCCCGCCCGCGAGGCCGGCATGACCGCCTACGAGTTTTTGCTGAGCGAATCCCAGGAGCGGATGTTGTTTGTGGTCAAGCCCGGCACGGAGCAGGCGCTGATGGCGCGCTTTATGCGCTGGGGGCTGCAGGCAGCAGTGGTGGGCCGGGTGCTGGAAGACAACATCGTGCGGGTGCTGCAGCACGGCCAGGTGGCGGCCGAGGTGCCCGCCAGCGCTCTGGCGGACGACACGCCGATCAACCACCACACATTGCTGAGCGAGCCGCCGGCTGAGATCCAGGCCCACTGGCGCTGGAGCGAGGCCGAATTGCCAGCTGAGTTGCCTTTCAGCTGGGATGGGGCCCTGCTGGCCCTGCTCGATGACCCCACCATCGCCTCCAAGCGCTGGGTATACCGCCAGTACGACCACCAGGTCCAGGCCAACACCGTGGTGCCTCCCGGCGGTGCTGACGCGGCCGTGGTGCGCCTGCGCCCCCAGCAGGGCGAGGGCGCCATGGAGGCGGCCACGCGTGGGGTGGCGGCGGTGGTCGACTGCCCCAATCGCTGGGTTGCCCTCGATCCTGAGCGCGGCGGCATGGCGGCGGTGGCCGAGGCGGCCCGCAACCTCAGCTGCGTGGGCGCCGAGCCCCTGGCCGTGACGGACAACCTCAATTTCCCCTCGCCGGAAACCCCCACCGGCTACTGGCAGCTGGCGATGGCCTGCCGCGGCCTTTCGGCTGCTTGCAGCGCCATGGATACCCCTGTCACCGGCGGCAATGTCTCCCTCTACAACGAGACCCGCCTGCCCGATGGCCGCATGCAGCCGATCCACCCCACCCCCGTGGTGGGCATGGTGGGCCTGGTGCACAACCTTGAGCACGTGCGCGGCCAGGCATGGCGCCAGGCCGGCGACGCCATCTGGCTGCTGGGGGTGCCGTTGGAAACAGGTGAGGCTCCGGCCGATCCCCGCTTGAGCCTGGCCGGCAGCAGCTATTTGGAGCGGCTGCATGGAGCCGTCACGGGGCGCCCGCCCGAGATTGATTTGGTTCTGGAGCGTTCGGTTCAGGGCTTCCTGCGCCAAGCGATTGCCCTGGGCTTGGTGGACTCCGCCCACGACCTCAGCGATGGCGGCCTGGCGGTGGCTGCGGCCGAGTGCTGCATCGCCACCATGGCTTCAATACCTCTGGGGGCTGAGCTGGAGATTCCGGCCAGCAGCGCCCGCCTGGATCGGCTGCTGTTTGCCGAGGGTGGTGCCCGCATCCTGGTGAGCGTGCCCGCCGACCAGGATGCCGCCTGGCAGGAGGCTCTGGCGGTGGCTGCAGTGCCGGCAGAGCGGCTTGGCGCGGTTACAGCGGCTGCCAGCCTGGTAATTCGCCAAGCAGGCCAACCTTTGCTTGAGCAGAGCCTGGCGGCATTGGAGGCCTGCTACGAGCAGGCCATCCCGCGGCGAATGGGCGAGGGCGCTCGTGCAGAATGAAATTCCACCGTGATTGTTGATGGGCCTGTGCTGGTGATGCGTCCGGACAAGCCCGAGGAAGCCTGCGGCGTCTATGCCGTCCTGGCGGCAGGGCAACCGGTGGCCAACCTCACCTACTTCGGCCTATACGCCCTGCAGCATCGGGGCCAGGAATCGGCAGGTATCGCCGTGTTTGATGCAGAGCGCAAGGTGCGCCTGCACAAGGACATGGGCCTGGTGAGCCAGGTGTTTGATCAGGCAGTGCTGGAGCGCCTCACTGGCGATCTAGCCATCGGCCACAACCGCTATTCCACCACCGGCAGCAGCAAGGTTTGCAACGCCCAGCCGGTGGTGCTCAACACCCGCATTGGTCCTTTCGCCCTTGCCCATAACGGCAATTTGGTCAACGCAGCCGAGCTCCGCCACGACCTGGCGTCCATTGCCAGTGAGCTCACCTCCACCACCGACTCCGAACTGATCGCTTTTGCGATTCAGCAGGCCGTGAACCGGGGCTTGGATTGGGATGGGGCGATTAGGGCAGCTGCCGAGTGCTGCCGCGGTGCCTTCAGCCTGGTGATCGGCACGCCTGATGGGCTTTTTGCCCTTCGGGATGGCCATGGCATCCGGCCTTTGGTGTTTGGCCATATCGGTGAAACGCAGCAAGCCCAGTGGGTGGTGAGCAGTGAGTCGTGCGGGCTAGACATCATTGGAGCCGCCTTTGATGGCGATGTGGAGCCCGGCGAAATCATCCATTTCCGTCCAGGCCAAGCCGAACCCAGCCGCAGCCGTTGGTGCGAGCAGCCCACCAAGCTGTGCGTCTTCGAGATGATCTATTTCGCCCGGCCAGATAGCCGCTTTTTTGGCGAATCCCTCTACAGCTACAGGGTGCGAATCGGCGAGGCCCTGGCCCGTGAAACACCGGTAGAAGCCGACATAGTCATCGGCGTTCCCGATTCCGGTATTCCGGCGGCGATTGGCTACTCCCAGCTCAGCGGTATCCCGTTTGCTGACGGCCTGATCAAGAACCGCTATGTGGGCCGCACCTTCATCCAGCCCACCCAGGCGATGCGGGAGGCCGGCATCAGAGTGAAGCTCAACCCCCTGCCAGATGTGCTCGCCGGCAAGCGCGTTGTGGTGATCGACGACTCAATCGTGCGGGGCACCACCAGTCGCAAGTTGGTGCAAGCCCTGCGGGATGCAGGGGCCACCGAGGTGCATATGCGGATTAGTTCGCCGCCAGTCACCCATCCCTGCTTTTACGGCATCGATACCGATACCCAGGACCAGTTGATTGCTGCGCGCCTCACCCTGGAAGAAATCGCCGCCCACCTTGGCGTCGATTCACTCGCTTACCTGAGCAAGCAGGGCATGGTGGATGCGGCCCATGCCAATTCCTCCCACTTCTGCACCGCCTGCTTTGACGGTGCCTATCCCATCGAAATGGATGAGCAGGTGAGCTCCAGCAAGCTGATGCTTGAGCCGGCTGGCATCGCTGCCAAGGTGCTGCAAGAGCTCTAAGGGCTGCCTGGTGCCCTTGGCAGTTAGTTGATTGGCAGTTAGTTGATAAGAGGAATCAGTTCTTGAATTTGCTGTCCTTGGGGCAGCTTCAGGTTGATTCCAGTGCCGCTGGTGTCTTCGCCCTCCAGCTCGTTTAGGTCGATGCGGCAGCTCCAGCCCTTATCAGTTAGTAGTCCCAGCACGGTGCTTCCAACTGCAGCACCGGTTGGGCTTTGCAGGTCGACCAGGTAATCGCCCCGCTCTTTCAGCCGCAGGCCGATCTGCCCCATGTCGCCTCGCTGACAGGGCCGCAGGCTCGACACCAGCAGCCGCTTTAGTTGCCCACTGGCGGTGGCCAGCACCACTGCGCTTTGGTTTGCGCCGGTGGTTTCCGCTTCCGTTGCAGCCAGGCAGGCGGCACCCACCAGCTGCTCACCTGGCAACAGGCGCATTAATAGGGGGCCTTGGGCAGCGCGCCCCATCAGTGGCAGCTGGGTTTCATCCAGGCTTAGTCGCAGCACGCGGCCAGTACTGGTAGCCACTACCAAGGTGTCTCCTTCTTGGCCGGCCACCACCCGCTGCAGGGTCACGCCCTCCTTGAGCTTGAGCACGGTGGTGGCCCGGCCAGACAGTTCCTGAAACTCCTCAATTGGCAGACGTTTGAAACGCCCGTCGCTGCTTAGGAGTCCCAGGCTGCCTTGGCGGGGTAGGGGAAGCACCTGCACTACAGCTTCGCCTTCGATGCTGTCGGGTAGGAAGCGCTCCAGCTTCCCCGGCTGCTGGCCAGCGAATTCCCAGCGCAGTAAGGCCACCCGGCCACTACCGGTGAAGGCCAGCAGCAGCGGTTGCTCGGCGATAGGCAAGATCAGCCGGGCTGGTGCCGGATGCTCTCCTAGTTGGATGGGTTCATCGAGGTGCAGGCGCCCCAGCATCTGGGCGCTGAGGATTTTCACGGCTCCATCGGCCTGGATCAGTAGTCGGCTTTCGGGGGCCAGGGCGCCAAAGGCTTGCTGGCGCTGTAGTTCGGCGTTGGGGCGGATGGCTGCAGCTCGCTGGGCCACCAGGGCATCGCCGCCCTCCACCAGTCGGGTGCGCCGGGGCGTGGCAAAGCGCTTGCGCAGGGCTTTGAGTTCGGCCACCAGGGTGTCGAGCAGCACGGTGCGGTCGTCCAGCAGGTGGTGCAGCCGCTCGCGTTCCACGGCCAATTCGGCAGCTTCCTTGCGCAGGCTTTCCTGTTCAAGGCCCGTGAGGCGCCGCAGTGGCATCGACAACACCGCATCGGCCTGACGCTCGCTCAGGTCGAGTTGCACCTGTAGGGCCGCCCGGGCACTGGCGGCATCGGGCGCCGCGGTGATCAGGGCGATCACCTGCTGCAGGGCATGGAGCGCCTTTAGTAGGCCCTCCACCACCTCCAGGCGGTCTTCGCAGCGCTTGAGGGCGTGACGGGTGCGGCGGATCAGGGTCAGTTCCCGGTAGTCCAGGAATTCCTGCAGCAGGCGCCGCAGGTTCAGCTGCACCGGCTGGCCATTTACCAGGGCCAGCATGATGGCGCCGAAGTTACTTTGCAGGGCGGTACGGCGCTGCAGGTCGGCCAGCACGGTTTCGGCGTTGGCGTCGCGGCGGAGTTCAATAACCACCCGCATGCCTTCACGGTCGCTTTCGTCGCGGATATCGGCGATGCCGCCGATCTTGCCGTCGTTTACCTGCTCAGCCAGTTTCTCGATCCAGCCGGCTTTGCTGAGCTGGTATGGCAGCTCGGTGATCACCACGGCGCCGCGGCGATGGCGTCCCTTTCCGGGCTGTACCTCCTCGATGTGGGCGACTCCCCGCATCGGGATGCTGCCGCGGCCCACGAGGTAGGTATCGCGGACTCCTTGCCCCACCAGCACTTCGCCGCCGGTGGGAAAGTCCGGGCCGGGCACTAGCTCCAGCAGCTTTTCATCGCTTAGCTCCGGTTTGCGAACTAAGGCGATCAGGGCATCCACCACCTCGCCCAGGTTGTGGGGCGGGATGTTGGTGGCCATGCCCACGGCGATACCGGTGCAGCCATTTAGCAGCAGGAAGGGCAGCTGGGCTGGCAGCACCGTCGGCTCCTGCTGGGAGCCATCGAAGTTGGCCGCGAAGTCAACGGTGTCGGCGCCGATTTCATCCAGCAGCGCTTCGTTGGCGATCGGAGCCAGGCGGGTTTCGGTGTAGCGCATCGCCGCCGGCGGGTCGTCGTCCACGGAGCCGAAGTTGCCGTGGCCATCCAGCAGGGGATGGCGGCTGGCGAAGGTTTGCACCTGGCGCACCAGGGCGTCGTAGACGGCCTGATCACCATGGGGGTGGTACTTGCCGAGTACGTCGCCGACGACCCGGGCGCATTTCCGGTAAGGACGATCCGGGGTGAGCCCCAGCTCGTGCATCGCAAACAGGATGCGGCGCTGCACTGGCTTGAGGCCGTCGCGTGCGTCCGGCAGGGCCCTGCCAACGATCACGCTCATGGCGTATTCGAGGTAGGACCGCTGCATCTCCAGGTGCAGCGCAATCGGTTCGATGCGGGCGTCGTTGCCCGGTCCGATGGATTCGCCTGATCGCTCCTCGGCCATCCGGTGTTGGGGTCTGGGGCAGCAAGCTGGGGCTCAGCCTACAGATGCTGTCCAGGCCTCCCCATCTACTCCTCTTCGCTGCTTTCGCCTTCCGGGCTGGCATTGGCAAGGGCCCGATCCACCACGGGTTTGAGTTCGGCCAGCTTGAAGAGTTCGGCGGTGCTGCTGCGCAGCTTCGGTCCCCAGAGCTGGTCCTTCTGGTGGCTGTCGAGCACGTAGTTGGGTTCGGTGTCGAGTGCCTTGCCAACCAATTCGACAGCTTCGCTGCGATTTTCCGGACCGCTGGCAAACAGACTGGTGGCCAGGGCCAGGGTTGGTTCAGCCGCATCTGGCTTGATCTTCAACACCTCGCGCCAGCGGCTGATGGCCGCCTTTTTATTGCCCTGCTCGAACAACACCAGCCCCTGGTTGTTGAGGGCTTCCCAGAAGCCTTTGCGCAGGGAAGAGGCCCGCTCAAAGGCAGCCAAGGCTTGGCCGCTCTGGCCTAGCAGGATGCGGGCGTTGCCCAGGTCGAAATAGGCGCCGGCGTTGCGCTTGTCCAGTTTCAGGCCCTGCTCCAAAAGGCCGATGGCCTCATTGGGTTTGCCGGCCCGTAGGGCTAGGGAACCCTCGGCAAACCAGATCCCAGGGTTGCTTGGATCGAGTTTCTTGGCCTTGGCCAATGATGTGCCGGCCTGTTCAAGCTGGTTGCTGCGAAGCTGGGCTTCGGCCAGCAACACCCAGCCGCGGGGATCTTCTGGCAGCAGCTGCACTGTCAGGGCAGCCAGCCTGGCGGCGTCCCTTGCTTGACCAAGTCGCAGCAGCCGGGCCGCCGCCTGGGCGATGCCCAGACCGGCAGCTTCGAGTTCCTGCCTTTGGGGCACGTACACGTAGGGCACCAACGCCCGGGCGGGCAGCCCCGCTGTCAGCAGCAGCCCGAGGGCAGCGGGCAGCAGGGCAGTTCTGAAATCAGGGCGCGACCAGCGCGGAGCCAGTACGGGGAGACGGGTTTGGCCA
>NZ_JAGQDB010000043.1:0-20482 GCF_024346495.1 Cyanobium sp. A1C-AMD
CACAGCAGGTAGCGGCGCAGCACATCCCAGGCGATGTAGCTGCGGGCATGGCCCAGGTGGCAGAGGTCGTAGACCGTAACGCCGCAGCAGTAGATGCTCACCTGGCCCTGCACCAGGGGCTCAAACGGCTCGACGCGGCGGGTGAGGGTGTTGGTGAGCCGCAGGGTCACGGGTACTGCAAGGGGGGTTGGCGGCACCGTAAGCCTTTGCCAAAGTGACAGTTATGGCTGAGTTGCCGGTGAATCCGGGCCCGCGGGTAGAGGCGGCCCTGCAGGCGGGTCGGCTCCAGGAGGCCCGCAGTTTGGTGTTTCATTGGCTGCAGGCCTATCTGGCCGGCTTGCCTCCGCATCCCCTGCGCCAGCAGCTGCGCGAGCCGGAGTTGTGGAGCTGTCTGGCGGATGTGGTGGAGCGCACCAGCGACCAGTACCTGCTGGAGTTGTTCTGGCAGGCGATGGATCGGATTCAACCTGCTCCGCTGCCGCAGGACGCCGCGATCCCCCTGCTGGGGGTGCCGATCTTGAATCGCCCAGACCTGCTGGACCGGCTGTTGGCCAGCCTCGATCACCCAGTGCACACGCTGGCGATCGTGGACAACAGCTGTGGTACAGCCTGGGCCGATGAGATGCGCAGTGCCCTCGATTCACTCGCTTGTGATGGCCATCCACTGGTGGACACGGTGGAGGTGGCGCGGCCCTTTGCCAATGCCGGTGTTGCCGCCAGCTGGAATTTGATTTTGCGGGGTTTCCCCGATTCCGCTTCGGCTTTGTTGGTGAACAACGATGTGCAGTTCGCTCCCGGTGTGCTGGCCAGCGCTGTGAGGCGGCTGGAGGTGAGCGAGCCCCAGTTTTTGCCCCTGCTGCCCGCCCCTCAGGAGTTTTCGGCTTTTTGGATCACGGCAGCCTGTTGGGATCGCGTGGGTCTTTTTGATCCGGGATTTTTCCCGGCCTACTGCGAAGACCTCGACTTTCGCGACCGGTTGCGGGCCGATTCCTGGATTTGCTGGCCTGAAGCGGCCGATCTGCAGGCGCGCATGGCGGCTAGCAACCGCGAGCACAGCCTCACGATCACTAGCGATGCCGATTTTGCATCGCACAACCGATCCAGCTTCGCTTTGAACAGACTCTGGTATCTCAGCCATCGCCGACTTCGCCACGATCCGCGTGGCACCTGGCTGCGGCAATGGTTGGCCGAGTGGAAAGATTGAAGCTGGCCTCAACAATCTCGTCTTGCCAGTTTCGTCTCGCCTGGCAGCTCAGTCTCGCCTGGCAGGCCAGTTTCGCCTGATACCCCCCTCCCGATCGATTTCCTGAGCAGTTGATGAGCACAGAGCATTCGAGTCCGGGCGATGCCCTCAGACAGCAGCTCGATGATTGGCTGGCGCCCATCCTGGAGGAGCTGCAGCAGGCCGAGCTGGCCAACCAGTGGCCCCGGGTGGAGCAGCTGTGTAAGCAGGCTCTGCAGCGTGATGGCGAGAACTGGGGCCTTTGGCAACGGCTCGCGCAGAGCTATGAGGCCCGCAGCGAATTGGCTCAGGCTGAAACCCTCTGGCGTCATCTCACGCAGCGGTTCAGCAGTCGGCCGGAGCCCTACCTCGCCCTGGCTGCATTGCAGCGCCTGCGTGGGGCACCGGATGCGGCGCGGGTGGTGCTGGAGGAGGCGGAGCGCAGGGTGGGCAATTCCGATGCCCTGCGGCGGTCGTTGGGAGTGATCGACGACCCCTGGGCCCTGGGTGAGGCGGTTCCCCAGCTCGCCTCGGGAGCCTCTGCCCAGGAGCTGACTCGGGCTTTGCAGTTGGTGCAGCAACACCTGGAGGCCGGACGCTTTGCCGAAGCAGAGGCTGTGCTCGAACAGATCCTGAAAGCCAAGCCCCAAGCTGGGCGGGTTCACCTCAGCCTGGCCCAGCTGCGTCAGCGCCGCGGCGAGCCAGATTTGTTGATTGCTCAGTTGGAGCCCCTGCTGAGTGATCCACAGGTGGCAGCCGGTGTTCAGGAGCGCCTGCCGCTGACACTGTTGCTGGTGCGGGCTCTGCTGAGCCAGCAGCTCTGGTTGCGGGCTGATCTCGTGCTGGCGCCGCTGGCTGCGGATCCGGAATCCTGCGGGGTGGTGGAGTTGCTGCTCGCCCGGGCCGAGGTGGCCCTAGGCCGCGGCGATGAGCAGGCTGCCCAGCAGTGGCTGGAGCGTTGCCTGGCGTTGCAGCCGGCTCAAGCCACGGCGCACCGCTTGCTGGGGGTGGTGGCCCTGCGTTTGGGTGACTGGTCGTCGGCGATGGCCTCCTTCACCAATGCGCTCGCGCTCGAGCCCAACAACAACGAGATCGCTGAGATGCTGGAGAAGGCGAGGTTTGAGCAGCTCTGGTGGCGAGCTGAAACGGAGCTGAAGCGCGGGGCGTGGGCGGCAGCTGCGGAGTGTTACCGCCAGCTCCTCGAGAGCTCTCCGGGGCATGCAGACGCGCTGGCTCGCCTGGATCTGCTGGCCAGCCTTGGGCCGCAAGCCCTGGTGGAGGCTGCCGAATCCGGCCTGTCAACAGCGCCAGATTCAGCGGCAACGCAGCTGGATCAGTTCCGGGCGCAGCTTGATCGTTTCGAAGCTCAGCTGAAAATGCTGGGCGTGCTGATGGCGTCGCCTTCGGGACCTTGAGGGGCATCGACGGCTGGTCGTTCCTGTGAGGTGGCAGCGAACAACTGCTGTTGCAACGATCTCACTTCGGCTTGCATCTGCATCACCTGTTTCTGGCGCAGCGCCACCAATTGCTGCAGCTGCAAGCGTTTCTGGTGATCGCGGGAATCGCGGCTGGGTTGGTCCGGGGGTTGGTCCAGGGGTTGGTCAAGCTGGATCACCAGTTCTTCCAGCATCTGCCGTCCTAGATCCAGTGGACTGAGCAACTGCTGCAGTTGCCCCTGCCAGCGCTGCAGTCGGTTGTCCTGACGGCCGCCGGCCATCTCTTCAATCAGGCGTGTGAGGCCCTGGCTTAGGTCTGCGAGGGGGTTTAGGAGCTGTTCGAGCTCAAGGGCGATTCGATCGCGCTCGCGACGGCGGCCCACGGCCGCCTGATCCAGGCTGTTCACGCTGTGCTGCAGCAGCCGCTCAGCCCGCAGGAGTTGCTCGGCTGTCTGGTGCCAGAGAGGACTTGTCATGGGGAGCTGGGCGCAGGGCTGCGGGAAGCCGTCTTGAGATCAGAATGGCAGCTGAGCGCTTGGTGCCAGTGCTGTTGGTGCTGATCCAGCAGTTGCTCGAATTCCAGGCGCTCTCTGGCTCGGCGGTGCCTCACCAGGGTGGCCAGGCCGCCGTCCACAAGCTGTCGCCGCAGCCCCACCCCGCTCGGATCCAGCAGGCTGATCACGGCGTCGGCAAGGGCCTCGGGGTTGCTGGGGCGCAGCAGGCAGTTGCGGCCATCGCGGCAGAGCTGGTCGTTGAGCAGTCGTTGCTCGCAGACCAGCGGAACGCGCAGCGCCATTGCGGCTAATCGCCGCAGCCCGAAGCTGGCCTCCCCTGGGGGCGGGGCGAGCACAACCACCACAGGAGCAGCAGCCAGTGCGCTTTGCCACTGCGTCATGGGCCAGGGGCTGAGTTCGCTGCGGAAGCGCACACCGCGGCGGATCAGGCTTTGCTGCAGCGCAAGGCCCAGGGTGGCATTGGTGCTGGCGAGCAGCAGTACCTCCTGATCGGTTGTGGCTTGGCCCGGGGCTGGCAGGTCTTCCGGGTCAAGTGCCATCGGCAGGGTGTGGATCGGCTCGCGCAGCCGTTGGCCAGCAGCCAGTTGCTGGGCCACGGCCTCGCCCAGCGCCACCCGGATCGCCGGCCGCGTCAGAGCGCCGTGCCCCCAGCAGCGCAGGTCGCCACCCCAAAACACCTGCAGCCGCGGTCGCGAGGTGCTGGTGCCATACAGCCGATCGGCAGCGCGCCAATCAGCGGCATCACTCACCAGCACCAGCGCTGGATTGGGGTGGGGCTGTTGCCTGATCCAGCCCTCTTCCAGCAAGGGAAGCCAAGGTGAATGGGGCGGTAGCGCAACCTGCTTCGGCATCCAGATCTGTGCCCGTCGCTGGCCGTCGGCCCGGGCGTAGCGAAACAATTGGCTGAGTTTCAGGGCGCTGCTGCCATGGGATGGCTCAGCTGCCAGCATCTGAATTGGACCCATGAATGCAGCTGATGTGTCGGTCAATGCAGCCGCGGAGCGCTTACAACAGTTTCAAGCATTGCAAGAGCAGCTGGCGCAGGGCGATCGCGCCGCCGCAGCGGTCACGGCCCGCGCTTTGCTGACTGACTCCCTCCAGCCTCTGCAGCGCGCTCTGGTACTTCAGCGCCAGGGTGAGCTGTTGCGTGCGGAGGGCGATCGTGCGGCTGCTCAGCGCGTCTGGATGCAGAGCCTGGGATTGCGCTTCAGTCCGCAGGTGGCGTTTGCCCTGGCTGAGCTGAGCCTGTTGCCCGCGGTGCGCTGGCACGAACAACCGCAGTGGCAGTGGCTGGTTCGCCAGCTGCTGGATTGCGGCTACGGAGCGGAGTTGCTGCGATGGCTGCTCCATGTGCTGGACCAATACCCACTGGATCAACAACGCCAGCAGCTCCTGGAGGCACTGGAACGGGAGCATCAGCCGCTGCTGGAGCGTGATGCTGATTTCAGACGGCGATGGCAGCGCCTACGTCGCTGCGCTGGATTGCGGTGAGCGGCAGGCTGGCGGTGCACGCACCACGCCGCTCAGCCTGCTGCCTCATCCAGAGCAGGGCTGCGGCGGGGCTGCTCTGGTGTGGCAGGGCCGTCATCACTCGCCGGAGCCAGGCCGTTTGTGCCACCAGACAGCCCGGCTCTTGATGGTTGGGCTCACGCACGGGCATGGGCTGGCTGCCCAGCTGCCAGCCCAGTTGCAGCAGATCCACGCCGCCGGTGTCGAAGCAGCGCAGCACTGCAGGCAGCAGTGCCAATGGTGGCAGGGCCGTGGTGATCGGCCAGGCGAGATGCCCCTGCGCGACCTCGAGAGCACTGGCCCAGGCTGCGGCCACGGCACCCGCACCGTCGGAGGGATCGGCTGGGCGCGCCACCACTTCCCAGGGCAGCGATGGGGTTGGGCAGAGGCTGTCCGCGAGCTGTTGCAGCTGGGATTCCGGTGCAGCCAGCAGCAGGCTGAGTTTTGGGGCCTGCTCGCTTCCCGGCCACAGCGCCTTGCAGGCAGCTGTTGGCGTTTGGCTGGCAGCGGTATGACCGGCCGCTGCCAAGGGTGCTGCCAACGGTGCCGCTGCCGTGCAATCGAGGCTGGGCCAGCCCAGGGTCTGGGCACTGCTGATCAGCCATGGCAGCACCTCGGCTGGATCGCAGCCCAGCCCGACGGGAGCGGCTTGCAATACACCGCGCGGCAATAGGGCCCAACTGAATTGACCGGCGGGATCGAGGTAGCCGTGGGCGTTGATCAGGGCTGTGAGCCCTTCTGCCGTGGGAGGGAGCTGGCAAGCCTCGAGGCCGTCGAGCAGGTTGTCGCTGAGGCGCCAGGCACGGCCCACCAGCAACCGTTTGCGGTTGTTGGTGATGCTGCTGCAGAACGCGCTCAGGTTGGCGCAGAATTCAGTGCTGAGTAGGGCATCGGCGCTGGTAAACAGCAGCCAATCCTGTCGGGTTTGTTCGGCGCAGCAACGCAAGAGCTCACGGAGGCAGGGATCGTCGTTGGCGTTGGTGGCCACATCGGCGAGAACCTGCCGCTGGGGCTGTGGCGGCAGATCGCTCTCCCCGATCAGTAACTGATCCACATCGAGCGAGTCCCAATTGGCAGCTGCTCGGCGTAGTCGTTGGGGCCCCTCAACAGCCCCCGCTTGGGCGGCCCTGATGCCGGCGCAAAGAGTGAAGGCAGCCATTCCCAAACTTTATGTGCACCAGTCAGACTGGAGGGATTGCGGGCAATCACGTTATGGCCACCAAACCCGAGCTGAAGCTCACGCGTGAGCGTTCATCTGCTCAGACGACGGGGTTTGCCGGATCTGGAGGCGCTGTGGCGTTGATCAGTGTGCTGGTGCTGCTGGTGGTGGGGATTCAGTTGGGTGGGCTGCCCTGGCGTTACCGCAAGCAGTTGTGGCAGTTGCAGGGTGGTTTGGTGGGAGTGGCCGCGGGATTTGTGCTCGGGCGGTTTTCGCGTCCTAGTCCGCCACAATCGTAGGTAGTACGTGGCATATCTCTGAAGGAAAGTGCAGCATATAAGGCCCATCTTGTGGGCACCTCGAAAAATCGCAAGACCACTTGATAGCGACCGAACTTAAATTATACCAAGGCTTCAAGATTACATGCTTTTCGTTGGCCAGCGAGGTTTCTGGGACGAACAACAAAGAGTTGCAAAGCTCCAAGAGAAGAAGCCTATCCTGACGCATCTTACTGAATCGATTCCTTGGGAAACATTCCGCCCTTTACTGGATAAGGGCTACAGCCAGGAGTGCAAAAGCAATGCTGGCCGCAAACGGATAGATCCACTGATTCTTTTCAGGAAGCCGATGCTCCAGCAACTATTCAATTTAAGCGATGAAGAGGTCGAATTCCAAGTAAATGACCGTCGTTCCTTCGAGGAGTTTGCCGGCCTTGGTGTAATGAATAATATCCCTGATGCTACAATTGTGGCTTTCTTCAGAGAGCGCCTGCGCAAGGCTGGTGTAATCGAAGAGCTTTTTGAGATGTTTGAGGGATACCTGAGAGACCAGGGCCTCGAAGCCCGTGGTGGTCAAATCATTGATGCCACTCTTGTTCCTGTTCCAAAGCAACGTAATAACCGAGAAGAAAACAAAGGTATCAAGGCTGATCGCCTACCGGATGGATGGGATGAAAACCCAAATCGTTTGCAGCAGAAGGATTTATATGCCCGCTGGCTGAAAAAGAATGGGATCAATCACTACTGCTACAAGAACAGTATCTGCATTGATGCCGAGCACAGTTTTATCAGACGCTTTATCGTGACTCCAGCCAATATTCATGACAGTCAGATGCTTCCAATGCTCCTGGATCCGGAAAATCATGATGATTATGTCTGGGCAGATTCTGCCTATGCAGGCGAGTGCATTGAAGATCTGCTGAGCCTAGGTGGGTTTGAAGTCGCATCCATAAAAAGGGCTCGCGCAATCACCCTCTTAGCCAGGGCCGCCTAGAAGTGTGTCCATGGCGTGCTGGCGGGGCCTGACAGCATTGGCTTTGGTCGGCGGGAACGGCTCACCTCCATGTCCCAAATTCCAGACGCCGCAGCTGATCAGCTTGATTCCAGCGACTTAATCAGGGCCTCCTGAATAAAGCCAGACCAGTTGCGCCGCAATGGATCTGAGCAGTTTCGGGCGGTGAAATGTACGCAAATGGGGCCATTTGCGCCCAAAAACCGCCCAGAGTTTTCCACATGTATCGGCGCGAGCATCGTGATCAGCTCTCGTTCAAGGATTTCTTCCTGCCATTTGGTGGACAACTCTCAGGCGACAACCGCTGGATCAAGCTCGCCGAGCTGATCCCGTGGGACGAATTGGAAGATGACTATGCATCCAAGTTCTGCAAGGGGTTTGGTGCTCCAGCGAAGCCATTTCGTATGGCGCTGGGAGCTTTGATCATCAAAGCTCGCTTGGGGCTCACGGATGAAGAACTCGTTGAGCAGATCAAGGAGAATCCCTATCTCCAGTTCTTCATTGGCCTGAAAGGCTATCAGTATTCAGCACCATTTGATCCGTCGATGATGGTGTATTTCCGAAAACGGCTGCCGGAATCGGTGGTGAATGACTGCAATGAACGAATCGTGCGTCATGGTCTGAATGTGATCCGTTCTTCTGCAGTCAACGATCACGATGATGACGGTAACCAGGGAGGCGGAGACGCACGCCCAGCCGATCAGGAGGTTGGATCTAAAACAACACAGCCCAATCAGGGCTCTTTGCTGATTGATGCCACGTGTGTTCCGGCAGATATCCGCCACCCCACAGATCTCTCACTGCTCAATGTTGACGAAGTCTTCTCCGAAGGAGTAGCCCGTGAATTGACCGAGACACTGATCGATGCGATGCATTCGCAGGTCAGAGGGGCCTTTGGCCATAAGCCACGCACGCACCGCAAGCAAGCTAGGCAGCAGTTTCTAGCCGTGGCCAAGAATAAAAAGCCTCGAATCAACAAAATCCGTAAAGCGATCAGACAGCAGCTTGGTCATCTCAGGCGTAATCTGGCCAGTATTGACGCCCTAACCGCCTGTGGTGCAAGCTTTTTGGCGGCTGGGCGATATGCCTACCAGAAGCTGTTGATTGTCAGCGAGTTGGTCCGTCAGCAGACCATTCTTGACCAGTCTGACAGCAGAAGTATTCCTCACCGCATCGTTAGCCTTGGCCAGCCTCATGTCAGGCCGATAGTGCGTGGCAAGGCACGGTGCAATGTTGAGTTTGGAGCAAAGATCTCCATCTCGGTGACAGGTGAAGGCTTTACGTTCCTGGATCGACTAAGCTTAGACCCCTATATCGAAGGAGAAGACCTGAAAGCCCAAGCAAGGGCCTATCGCCGCCGTCATGGGCACTACCCCAAAGTGATCTGTGCTGATCAGATCTATCGAACTCGCGCCAATCGAGCCTTCTGCCTGCGCCATGGCATTCGCTTGAGTGTTCCAAGGCTCGGTCGACCCAAGAGCGATACAGAGTTATTGGCTTAAGAGAAGCGCCAGTTCCTGGACGATCAGAGGCAACGCAACGCCGTCGAGGGCAAGATCGGTCAGGGCAAACGACGGTTTGGATTGGGTCTGATCCGTGAGAAACTCGCTGTCACCCAGGGTTCAACCATTGCACTCAATGTGCTGGTGATGAACCTCGAGAAGCTGCTCGAGCTTCTTTTTGTCTTTTTTACGGCCTTGCTACGCCTTCTTCTGGTCAATGAAGGCAATCGGAGTATTCACACTGTGCCGCTGAAGCCTCAGATAGCTGCAGCGTGATGATCGGGCTGCGTGCTCAACCAAGATCCACTTTTGTTGAGGCTGCTCCCAGATTCACTTTTTCAGGAGTCCCTAATCAGCTTTCTCAAGGCCATCCCCGACGGACGCTTTCGTCGTGGTGTTCGCTACCCACAGTGGTTCCTGTTGTTGGTGGCGGTGCTCGGGATCTTGAGTGGCAGCAGGAGCTCCCGTGATCTGAAGGCGTTTGCTAAACGGCATCGGCAGGAGTTCAACCAGGCGCTGGGCATGGATTTCAAGCGTTGGCCGTCGGACGCCACCTTCCTGTACCTGTACCGCTTCGCGGAAGCCTGACGGCTACAAAAGGCTCATCTACAGACCTTTGGCGATGTGTTTCAGGCCTGGATGATCAGCCAGATCCCAGGCGGGGCCCAGGGTCTGGAGCAGCTGGTGTGCGACGGAAAGACGCTCAGAGGCTCAGCGGTGGAGACCGATGACGGCTGTCACCGGTTTGTCGCTCAAGTCACGGTCTATGCCCGGGCGCTCGGTGTCGCCCTGGCTCAGAAGTCCTACGACACCCACGAATCCAGTGAGAGGGCTGCGCTCAAAGAGCTTCTGAGCACCCTTGAGCTGGAGGGCACCTTGATCCAGGCGGATGCCCTGCACACCACGCAAGCGTTTTTCGCTGGTGCCTCTCCAAGGGCGCCGACGTGCTCTTGACGGTGTAGCCGAAGGCTTCTCCGAAGGAGTAAGGCAACCAGAAAACCCTGCACCGCCAGATCCAGTGCCAGTTCCAGGGCAAGCGTCACATCCCTTTCACCGCAACGGCTCAGGGCAAAAAGCATGGCCGGGACACCATCTGGGAGATGCGGGCCCTAGCCGAAGGCTTCCGCAACGCGGTAGGAAGCTCCGGATCACATCAGAGCGAACTGGCCAGGCATCAGCTGGATCATCGAGATGATCAGCACCACCGTGACCCGCAGAGGCATGCAGGTGCCACGTTCCCACTACTTCCTCACAAGCCTGAGGACAAAGCCAGAGGCACTGCTACGACTGATCCGCCAGCGCTGGAGCATTGAAAACGAGTGGCACTGGCCGCGGGATACGCAACTGCACGAGGACGCCCACCGCTACGCAAACCGCAACGGAGCGCCGCTGTTTGCGTTCCTGCGCACAGTGGTCATGTAGACGCAGTCGGCCGGAGGCCATACCTGCTGCGCAACGGCGGCTACCGCTCAGTTCACGCGGGCCAGCAGGAACTGAGCCACAACATCAGCGGAATCCTCGCACTGGGAGGCGTGGCAGCGAGCACGGAATGAAATTACTTTTAGGCGGCACTGACCTCTTAGCGAAGCAGCCAAAGAGCGCAATTCCGTTAGGGAGAGACTGGATAACCCGGGACATCGCCCAAGGCAGGGACTGAGACTTATGCCCCTGCCTTAACGGCGATTTCTCAACAGCAGGTTGCCCAGGCCTTCCGTAGGTCGTCAATTCGTGCTTGTGTAGAACACGTTTTTAGCTCCATGACAACCTCAATGGGCGGAAAGTTGACACGAAAGATTGGCCTTGAAAGAAATAAAGCCTGGTGGGTCCTATAAAATCTAACATTTAATTTCCTGCGCTGTTTCCAACGACAAACTAACGCCCTGGCTATTGCCTAAGCAGTATCTGATGCGAATTAATCTGCCGCCAAATTGTATTGCTAGCGCAATCATGATCTGCTGCGACGATGCCGAATGGCATTTTTTATGGTGATCAGAGGCTGGCAAATCCCTCATATTTCGAGGTACCCATATCAAGCTTTCTGCTCTTTGTCTAAGACGATTCGCCCTCGACCCTCACGTACGCCGAGAAGGCGTTTTTGCGCGCCTGCTTTATATCGATAGCATTGAGCGAGACATTGGTATATCTTTTGCCACCCCTATTAACCCGCAAATAAAGGGTTTGAAGGTCGGCGTATTTGATCACATACGCCTGGCCATTGAGTGTCGATTCTTTGACTTCTATTTTTGGCATCGAGATCAAGAACTGGTGCTGGAACAGACCAACCTCTGTTCCAACCCCTATCTCCTCAGGTCAGGCGTAGACCGATTTTAACGTCGATCGGGTGCCTGTTCCAATCTATGTTCCAACCCTAAAAGCATGACACACTAGGTCAAGCCATTTTCGTGGGTGGCCAACGGAGGTCTGCCGTGTAAGGGAGTGATTTTACGCGGCTCCCGCCAGGGGGATCAGCCGGCCTCGATGGCCTCGATCACGCCATCGCGCACCAGCACAGCCGCCTGCAACTTCTCAACCAGGTTGTCGCCCACCTGCACATCGCAGACGCTCTCAATCTGGCCTTGCTCCACGATTTGCTCCATTTCCAGTTCGCGCACCTGGCGCTGCTGCTCCAGCATCTGGCGCTTCTGCTCCTCCAGCTCGGCGCGCTTTGCCGCCACCTGCTGCTGCACTGAAGCCACCTGCTCCTGCACCCGGGGGTCAAGGGGGTTGGCGCTCTGGCGGCGGATCTCGTCTACCAGCTGCTGACCCTCCTGCTCTAGCTGGGACAGCTGGGCGTCGACATTGGCGATGGCATTGCTTAGCTCTCGCTCGGCGTCCTCCTTCCAACGGGGGGTAACCACGGCACGCACGGTGATGGTGCGTTTGATCGTGAGGGAGCCGTCAGCCATGGGGGGAGTAAATCAGCGCTAAGGCTGTCAGCAGGGCGCGCCGGGGTCAACCGCCGGTTCGCCGCACCGCACTGCACCGCACCCACAAGCCTCAGCGGGGTGCGTAGATCGCCTCAATCGCCGCAGCGTCGCGGGCCGTAATCCGGTCGCGGCGCTGCTTGAGGGTCTGGGTGAGCAGACCGTTGTCGAGCGTGAATGGCTCCACCAAGGCCACTCCGCTAAGGCGTTCGTCGGGGCGGGAGCCGGGGCGGGCGGCCAGCAGCCGGTTGCACTCCCGCGTCAGAGCCCGCAACAGGGCCAGATCGCTTGACTCCGCCGCCTCCTTGGGCACCACCAGGGCGCCAAGCTGCTTGCGGTCCTGGCCCACCACCAGCACCTGCTCGATCAAGGGGCTGGCCACCAGGGCCTCCTCGAGGGGGCCGGGCTCGATGTTTTCGCCGCTGCTGAGCACGATCGTGTCCTTGGCCCGGCCGGTGAGCACCAGGGAGCCATCGGGCAGCAGGTGGCCCAGATCGCCGGTATCAAACCAGCCTTCGCCGTCAAGCACGGCTGCGCTGGCCTCCGGCTTGCCCCAGTAGCCCGCCATCACCTGGGGGCCGCGGGCCAGCACCCGGCCCCGCTGCCCCAGGGCCAGCAGCTCGCCGGATTCGGGATCAACGATCCGCAGGCTGGTGCCCGCCAGGGGCTGGCCGGAGCTGCCGCGGCGGTTGACCCAACGGCGCCGGCAGGTGAGCACGGGACTGGTTTCGGTGAGGCCGTAGCCCACCAGCAGCTCGATGCCGATGGCCTCGAAGAAGCCATCCACGTGCATGGCCAGAGCACCGCCACCACTGATCGCCGTGCGCAGCCGGCCGCCCACCAGCTGCTGGCGCAGCTTCGGCCAGAGCAACGACGCCGCCAGCCGGTGCAGGGGCCAGCGCAGCAAGGCCAGCCCCGCGGCGCCGAGCCGGGACGGCCAGGCCTCCGGCGCAAGGGTGAGATCGAGGGCCTGGCGGCGGCAGCGGCCAAAAGCGCGGCTATTGGCCAGGGCCGCGCCCAGCAGCCGCTGGCGCGAGGCCGGCATGGCCGCCAGGGCATCGTCAAAGCCAGAGAGCAGTGCCTCCCACAGCCTCGGCACACTTATCAAATAGTGGGGTTTTACCCGCTGCAGGTCGGCGCGCAGCTGCTTGAGGGTTGTGTAGGTCTGGCGGCAGCCGCAGGCCAGCAGGAAATACTCAGCGCTGCGCTCGTAGGAGTGCCAGATCGGCAGCACGCTCACCACCCGGTCGCCGGGCTGGGGTGCCACGGCCACCCCCAGGTGGCGCAGCTGGTGCAGCAAGTTTGAGTGGCTCAGGGGCACACCCTTGGGCTGGCCCGTGGTGCCAGAGGTGTACAAAATCGTGGCGAGGCGGGCCCCAGCAGCCGGCGGTGGCGGGGCCGGCGTGCCGCAGGCCAACGCCGCCGCCCCGCGCTCGAGCAGTTCGCCCCAACTGAAACAGGCCCCTGGCGCCGAACCCGCATCCCTTTCCCCCTCCAACAGCACCACAAAGCGCAAGCGCGCCCTTGCCTCAGTGGAGAGGTTCAGCTTGGCCAGCAGGGCGGCCGACTCCACCACCAAGCCGCAAGCGCTGGAATCTTCAAGGATGTACGCCAGCTCCTCCACAGGAGCGGCGCTGCCTCGCACCGCATCAGCGGCTCCGGCCCGCATCAGTCCCTGGTCGGCCTGCAGCCAGCGGGGACCGTTTTCAGCAAATAGGGCCACCACCTCGCCAGCGCCCACACCCAGGCCGGCAAAGGCCGCCGCGGCCTGCTCGATGCGCTGCTGCAGCTGGCGGTAGCTGAGCTGCTCGGGCGTGGCCGCATGGGGAGCCTCCAGGGCCAGTGCCTCGCCGTGGCGCGCCGCGAGCACTGGCCAGAGCTGCTCCAGGCCGGTGAGGCCGCTCCAGTCGGCACGCTCGGCCAGGGCCTGGCGATCGCGGCGACTGCCGCTCCAATGGATTTCAGCGGGGGAGGCGGCGCGGGCCACGGCGGTGGAAGCGGTAGGGCTTGCCAGCAGTGTTAACACCCTTTGGACTGGCGCCCGCGACCTAACGGCGCCAGGAAGGGACCTGTTTATTGCTCCTGCCGCCAGCGGCGCACCACCAGTTCAGGGCTCTGGTGGTCAAGATCCACTGCGGCTCAGCAGTCACAGCTTGAACACCCCGTCCTGGGGATTTGATGGCCGCAGCACCAGGCCGAAACGGCTGGCAAAAGCATCCAGCAGGGGCTGGCGCAGCTGCTGGGCGTTGAGCTGCGGCCGCCAATCCACCAGACGCCCCACGGGCCGATCACCGAGTCCACAGGGCACCACTGCCGCAAAGCCAGCCAGGTCGCAATCCACATTCAGGGCCAGGCCGTGCTGGCTGATCCAGCGCCTGGCCCCCACACCGATCGCCGCCAGCTTGCGGCCCTCCAGCCAAACCCCGGTGAGCCCATCGATCCGCTCGCCCTGCAGATCCAGACCCGCCATCACATCGATCACAACTTGCTCGAGTTGGCGCAGATACAGGTGCAGGTCAGCGCCGTGGCGCTGCAAATTCAGCACCGGGTAGAGCACCAGCTGGCCCGGGGCGTGGTGGGTCACCTCGCCGCCGCGGTCAATGCGGTGCAGGGGCAGGGGCGGTGCGGCGGGATCGAAGCGCAGAAAGGCCTCCGATGCGCCGCGGCCCAGGGTGTAGCAGGGCTCATGCTCAAGCAGGACCACGGTGTCAGGGCCCTCGGGATAGTCCAGCAGCCGCTGCTGCAGCTGGCGCTGGACCGCCCAGGCCCGTTCAAACGGCACCGGGACCGTCGCTTCAAAAAGGATTGCATCGAGGTTGGGGGATATCACAAGCCGTTCTTAGCGTTGGTGCACCAGAAGACCGGAGGCGGTTGCCATCTGATGAAACTGCTGATCCATGGCCGCAATCTTGACGTCACTCCCGCCATTCGGGAGTACACCGAAACCAAGCTGACCCGCGCCATTCACCACTTTGAGGGCCTTGTTAAAGAGGCCGATGTGCACCTGTCGGTGGCCCGCAATCCCCGGGTACCGCAGCAAACGGTTGAAGTCACGATGTTTGCCAATGGCACCGTGATCCGCGCCCAGGAGCGCAGCGACAACCTCTACGCCAGCATCGACCTGGTGGCCAGCAAGCTCAGCCGCCAGCTGCTCCGCTACAAGGACCGCATCCAGGAGCAGGCCCAGGGGCCGGTGCATCGCTCCGCCCGCGATGAGGAGGCCGGCGCCGCCGCCAATCTGCCGGCACCTGGTAGCAGCTTGGTGGACGGCAAGGAGCCCGAACTGCCCAGCCGGGGCGTACGGCGCAAGTACTACGACATGCCCTCGATGAGCATCGACGATGCCCTGCACCAGCTGGAGCTGATCGACCACGACTTCTACGTCTTCCGCGACGCCGAAAGTGGCCAGATCCAAGTGGTTTATCACCGCAACCATGGCGGCTTCGGGGTGATCCAGGCCAAAGACGCGTGAGCGCCGACCGGCCCGACCTAGCCCCCCTGATCGACCACGCCCTGCTGGATCCCCACCACGGCAGCAGCGCGGTGCGCCAGTGCTGCGAGGAAGCCCGCCATTTCGGCTTTGCCGGGGTGTGCGTGGCCTCCCGCTGGGTGGCCAGCGCCAGGGAGCAGCTGCCCCTTGAGGGCAAGGGCGCCAGCCCCCAACTGATCGCCGTGGTGGGCTTCCCCTTCGGCGCCGTGCCTGCGGCGGTGAAGCTGGCCGAAGCGGTGGCAGCGGCTGAGGCCGGCGCCGACGAACTGGATGTGGTGCCCGATTTCGGCGCCCTGGCGGACCGCCAGAGCACGCCGATCCACGACGAACTCGCCGCCATCTGCGAGCTGGGCCTGCCGGTGAAGGTGATCCTGGAGGTGGGCAGGCTCGATCCAGACGCCCTGGCCCTGCTGGTGGAGATCAGCATTGATGCCGGCGCCCGCTTCCTCAAAAGCGGCAGCGGCTTCGGGCCGGCGGTAACGGTGGACCACATTGAACAGCTGCGCCAGCTGGCCCGCGGTCGGGCAGCCATCAAGGCCTCCGGTGGCATCGCCAACCTGGAGCATGCCCTTGCCCTGGTTGAGGCTGGCGCCACCCGGCTCGGCACCAGCCGCGGCGTGGCCCTGGCCCAGGCGATGCGGGGCTGAAGCAACCGTGCCGGAGCAAAGCCTCGAAGGGTTGGCGCTGAGCTGCCGGCCCCTGGGCGAAAACGACAGGCTGCTCACCCTGCTCAGCGACGAGGAGGGGGTGGTGCGGCTGGCCGTGCCGGGGGCGCGCAGACCCCGCAGCAGCCTGGCCGCCGCCGTGCCCCTGAGCCATCTACGCCTGCAGGTGGGCGGTCGCAGCGGCCTGAGGCGGGTGCGTCAACTGAAGGTGCTGCGCAGCTACAGCGGCCTGGCCCAGCAGCTGGAGGCCCTCGCCGCCGCCCAGGCCCTGATGGAGCTCTGTCTGGCCCTGGTGCCAAGCGACGCACCTTCCGCAGGCATCCTGGGCGACCTACTGATGCAGCTGGGCCGCCTCGACGCCCTGGTGCGGGAGCGGGGCTGCGACCTAGAAGCCTTGGCAATCGCGGTGCAGGGCAGCGTCCACCTACTGGCCCTCGGCGGCTACGCCTTACCCCTGGGCTGCTGCAGCCGCAGTGGCGAGCCCCTGGATCCGCCCGTGGGCGATTGGGATTGGCGCTGCAGCCTGGTGCCGAGCGAGGGGTTGGTGATCGGAGGCGTGCCGGGGGCACGGGTAGTGCTCAATGCATCCGAACTGGCCCTGCTGCAACGGCTGCTGCGGCCCAACCTGCCCCGCCGGCGCGATGGCGAACTGATGGGCCCCCTGCCGGTGTGGCTGCACCTGCTGGAACTGGTGGAACATTGGTGCCAGGAGCATCTCAGCCGCAAACCCCGGGCTTTCCGGCTGCTGCGCACCGGCCTGGCAGCCGGGACTGCGCCATCATGACGAGCCAGCAGCAATTCGAGCCAGTTTGAGCGGCAGTTCCAACGCCACCGGATTGCAGGGCGTTCTGGCGCTGCCCGATTTCCGCTGGCTCTGGCTTGGCCAGATCTTTTCCCAGCTGGCAGATAAGTTTTACATCGTTCTGATGGTGTTCCTGATCGCCCAGACCTGGGTGAAGGGAACGCCTGAGGCCAACCCAGCCCTGGCGGAAGCCGCCTCGGCAATCCGGCTGGACCTGCCCGAGACCCGGGCCCAGATGATCACCCTGCTGGCCACGGGGATCTACGTGGCCAACACAATTCCAGCCATGCTGCTGGGCACTTTCGCCGGGGTCTGGGCCGACCGCTGGCCCAAGCGGGGCGTGATGGTGGCCTCCAACGGCCTGCGGGCGTTGCTGGTCTTGCTAGCTCCCCTATGCCTGGTGGAGGGCCCCGAGTGGCTGGGGCTGAGCTGGGGCTACTGGGGGCTGGTGCTGATGACCTTTTTCGAGTCGGTGCTCACCCAATTTTTTGCGCCGGCCGAACAAGCAGCCCTACCCCAGTTGGTGCCAAGCGACCAGCTGCTCGCAGCAAACTCGCTTTATCAGGCCACCAGCATGGCCGCCACGATCGTGGGCTTTGCCCTGGGTGATCCGATCCTGCGGCTCCTAAACCTGGGCCTGCAACGAATCGGCATCAGCGGCGGTGAATTTTTGCTGCTGCCGCTTTGCTATGGCCTGGCGGCCGTAGCCATCAGCCGAATACGCTGGCAGGAGCCGCCTCGGGCGCCGAGCCGCACAACCGTGTGGCAAGAGATCGGCGAGGGGCTTCAGGTGCTGCGGGAGCGGCCGCGGGTGTTCAGCGCCATGGTGCAGCTGGTGTTGCTCTACAGCCTGCTTGCCGCCCTTTACGTGCTGGCGATCAGCCTGGCGGCAGCTATCCCCGGGCTTGGCCCCACCCAGTTTGGAACCCTGCTGGCGATGAGCGGCCTGGGCCTGGCCATTGGGGCCCTGGCCGTGGCCCAGCTGGGCCAGGGGCTCAACCGCCGCCACCTGGCTGCCACGGGTCTGGGCACGATCGGCTGGAGCCTGGTGCTGCTGGGTCAGTTGCGCGGCAATTTGGTGTTCACCTTGCTGCTCTGCGGCGTGCTGGGGGTGGGCTCAGCCCTGCTGGCGATTCCCGCCCAAACCACAATCCAGGAAGAAACACCCGAAGAGCTGCGCGGCAAGGTGTTTGGCCTGCAAAACAACCTGATCAACGTGGCCCTGAGCCTGCCTTTGGTGCTGGCCGGGGCGGTGGTGAGCAGATACGGCCTGCTGCCTGTGCTTTGGGGCCTGGCAGCCATTGCCTTGGTGGCGGCCTTATTGGAGCGTCCCTGGAAGCGCTGGTAGCGTGGGCCTCCGGACGCGCGAGCCCTGGTGGCCCACATTGCCTGGCTGGGCAAGAAAACACCGTTCTGCGGCAACGTCACCTACGGACTGAGCACGACCCACGCGCTGCGCAGCCGCGGCCATGGCATCAGCTTTATCCACTTCGACACACCCCCCGGCAGCCTGGCTCGCTCCAGCGATGCCCTGCCGGACGCTGACAACCAGGGCGACAGCAATGGCGGCGGCCCGGAAGTGGCCCTGCCCTATCTGGTGAAGTCTCAGGTGTACACGATTCCATCGCTGGGGGCCCAGCGGGAATTGCGCGAATCCCTGGAGAGACTCAAGCCCGACCTGGTGCACGCCAGCCTCACCCTGTCCCCCCTCGATTTCCGCCTACCCGATCTCTGCCAGCAGCTGGGGCTGCCGGTGGTGGCCACCTTTCATCCGGCCTTCGATGCCAGCTTGCGCAACCTCACCGCCGGCACCCAGCAGCTCACTTACCAGCTCTATGGACCCACCCTGGCCAAATTTGATCGGGTGATCGTGTTTTCGGAGCTGCAGGCGGAGATGCTGCTGCGCCTGGGGGTGCGGGCCGAGCGGCTGGCCGTGATCCCCAACGGCGTCGACACCACCATGTGGCAGCCGGCATCGCTGGCCGCCGCTGCCAGCCCAGACCTGCAGGAGCTGCGCCAGCGCTTTGCGGGCCGGCGCGTCTTCCTGTACATGGGCCGGGTGGCCACTGAGAAAAACGTCGAGGCCCTGATCAAGGCCTGGCGCCTAGTGCGACCCGCCGGCTGCGTGCTGGTGATCGTGGGCGATGGCCCCCTGCGCAGTGCGCTGCAGGCCCCTGGAGATGAACCAGATCTGGTGTGGTGGGGCTATGAGCCCAGCCTGGAGCGACGCGTGGCCTTCCAGCAGCTAGCCGAGGTTTTCCTGCTTCCCTCCCTGGTGGAGGGACTGAGCCTGGCCCTACTGGAGGCCATGGCCAGCGGCACCGCGTGCATCGCCACCGACGCCGGCGCCGACGGCGAGGTACTGGAGGGAGGCGCCGGCATCGTGATCAGTACCCAGGGCGTCACCACCCAGCTGCGCACCTTGATCCCGGTGCTGCGCGATCAGCCGGTGCTTACCGCCGAGCTGGGCCGCCGGGCCCGGGAGCGGGCCCTGGAGCGCTACACACTTGAGGGCAACATCGACGCCCTCGAGAAGCTCTACGCCCAGCTCATACCCCAGCGCTCACTGGTGGCATAAGAGCTCTCTACAGCAGGCCGCAAACGCCGCAACCGGATCTGGCGCCGCCGTGATCGGCCGGCCGATCACCAGCTGGCTGGCACCGGCGGCGACGGCCTGGGCGGGCGTCAGCACCCGCTGCTGATCCCCCAGGGCCGCTCCAGCCGGGCGGATGCCGGGGGTCACCAGGGCAAAGGGCTCCTGGTGGGCAGCCCGCAGGGCGGCCACCTCCAGCGGGGAGCAGACGCAGCCGCCGATGCCAGCCGCCGCCGCCAGCTGGGCCAGCCGTGGCACGTAGGCGGACAACGGTTCCTCAATGGCCAGCTCGGATGCAAAACGGGCCTGCTCCCAGCTGGTAAGCACCGTCACCGCCAGCAGGGTGGGGGCAGGCAGGCCTACCGCCGCAGCCGACTCCAGCGCCGCCGCCTGGGCCGCGCCAAGGGCCACGCTGCCAGCGCTGGCATGCACCGTGATCAGCTCTGCACCGAGGCGGGCGGCGCTGCGGCAGGCGCCGGCCATGGTGGCCGGGATGTCGTGGAACTTGAGATCGAGGAACACCCGTTTGCCCTGATCGCGCAGCTGCTGGACCACCGCCGGCCCGCCAGCCACGAACAGCTCCAGGCCCACCTTCACCCAGCGCAGCTCAGGCACGGCAGACGCAAAGGCCATGGCCTGCTCTGGCGCCATGCCATCGAGGGCCACGATGATTTGATCACTGGGCTCAAGCAAGGGCCGCTGGCAGCTTGCTTGCAGGCTAGGCAGAGCGTCTCCCAGACGACATGGCGATGGCATCAGCGCTGCATTGAGGGCCCTATGCCAGCGCCCAGGCTTGGGCAGTGCGAGCCGTGGCCATGGCCTTCTCCGATTCCACTCCCCTGCCGGTGACCCTCAACTTTGAGCCGGGCGCCTGCTGCCCCCTACCTGCCTGGCACCCCTGGGGCGATGCTGGCATCACCATTCCCTGCGGCAGTTCCAGTGATGCAGCTGCAGCCCAGGGCCCGAGCTGGGACGATCTACTGGGCACCAGGTAGGAGCTGCAGGGTAGTAGCGCTCAGCCCGCCACCAGCCTCCGAAAGGTCTTCTTGCCCAGCTGCAGCACCTTGCCGGCGAGGACCTCCGGGCCGGCAAACTCCTGGTTGGGATCGGCGAGCTTTTCGCCATCGAGCTTGACGCCGCCGCCCTGGATCTGGCGGCGGGCTTCGCTGCTGCTGGCGCAGAGGCCCACAGCACTTAGTAGGTAGAAGGCCTTGGCGGGGAAATTCACCGCCGCCAGCGAGGCCTCCGGCACCTCGGCGGCGGCGGCACCGCTACCCGCGGCACCGGCCACAAGCTTGGCTGCATCCACCTGGGCCGCCGCCGCCGCAGGCCCGCCATGGCGGGCCTGGGTGATCTCCAGAGCCATCAGCTTCTG
>NZ_JAGQDB010000044.1:0-19559 GCF_024346495.1 Cyanobium sp. A1C-AMD
CAGCGGGTCAGCACCACCACCTGGGCTGAAAGGTTCGGCTGCTCCCTCCCGTCTGGACCCAGCACCATGGCCGGCTCAGCCCGGGTGAGCCACACCGAGCGCAGCCAGTCGATCAGCTTCTGCCGCAGCGCAGGGCTGGCGGCATCACCGGGGCCCTTGTAGGGGTCGTCGATGATTCCCAGGCTGTAGCCCTTGCCCGTGAACGGGCCATCCACACCGGCAGCGATACACCCGCCCCGCTGGCGGGTCAGCCAGTTGCCCACAGCCGCCGAATCGCGCGCCAGCAGATGGCCGGTCACCCGGTAGAAGTGGCGGGCTTCTCGGGAGTGGGCATAGGCCAGCTCCGCCGAATAGGAAGCAATCGCCGCGAACAGGTGCGGGTAGCGCTGCAGGAAGTAGGCCGGGAACAGCTTGGACACCAGGAGGCTTTTTCCGAGCCGGGGCGGACAGGTGACGATCAAGCGGCTCAGCTGGCCATCGGCCACCTGCTGGAGCAGCTCGATCAGGACGTCTGCCCAGCGGTGGAATCCGTAGCGGGGGTAGGCCTCGGCGATGAAGCTGCGCAGGGTCTGGGGTTCCGAAGGCTCGGCTGTGGTGGCTGTGGGGAGGTGCAGCAGGCCGCCGTCGCCCCAGGGGTCGAGCTCAGGCAACAGCAGGCCGCCTTCTGCAGGGGCCTGTGGCGTGAGCACCGGTGCTGGCATCGCAGTGGCGGTGGTGCTCGCTGTCATGCCCGTGGCTCCGGCGGCTTGATCGGTGCCCGCAGCAGGCCGCCGATTTCAGCAATCACCCGGAAGGCGCCTACAGCCGCGTTGAACTGCTCGGCGTCCATCGCCCGGCGGGCGCAATCGTTCAGGGCAAAGATCTGCTCAGCCTGGTGGCGGCGCCGATCGGTGATTAGCTCCTCCACCATGCGCTGCCGAGCCAGCGCCAGATAACGGCTGATCGTTTTGATGTTGGTGATTCCCCAGTTCTGGGCTGCTTTTTCCCTGATCTTTGCCAGTGGCAGCCGCTGGGCGATCCACAGCTGCGCCTCGGCAATGCGCGTCTCCACCTCCATGTGGGTGGCGCGCGGTTTGTGGTTCTGGCTGCGGCGGCCCCGTGGCGGGTTGCCCTTGCCCACCGGTCGGCTGGGATCCGCCGCCGGCCAGACGGGCTGGCCATCGGCATCCTGTTGGGCCGGCGCCTGGCGCAGCTCGTTCAGCAACGCCTGATCGGCATCCGGGGTCTGGGGTTCTCCGCTGCCGGCTGGCTTGGCTGAGGCACGGCGGCTCACAGCAGGCCCTCCCGCAGGATCAGCCGCACATAGGCGGCCCACTGCTCGGGGGTGAGCACCACCCGCCAGGTGCCGCCGCGAAAGCGCACCAATGTCGCCGCGAACGGCACGGCGGCGTGCTCGGCCTGCAGGGCGGCCTCATCAGGCTTGAGACGGGCCGCGGCGGCGGTGTTGGCCCAACTGGCCACCTGGATCACATGGGCCGGCACGCCATCGAGGTCGCCGGTGTCACCACCGGCCGTGGTGGTGCGGCCGGCGCCGAGCTTGCGGCGCACCACCAGGCCCAGCAGATCGCTCAGCAGCTGGGCCGCTTCCCGCTCGGCCGCATCCCCCTTGCGCTTCTGGGGATTGGCCATCGTTCAGCTCCGGCCCGGCTTGATCGTCCAGAACGCCTTGCCGTGCTTCTCCCTGGCGGCGCCGGTGGCGACCGCCAGCCGCTGGGCCTCCTTGAGGGCCTGCTCCTGTTGTTGCAGTGGCTCGGGGTAGGCGTAGCTGGTGCGCCCGGCCGACCAGCAAAAGCTGCAGCCGTTGTGGGAGAAGGAGGCATCCAGCTCGCCGGCCTCCAGGGCCCCGCTGAGTTGCTCCAGCAGCGGGGAGAGCTCGGCGTCGATGCTTTTTTGCTGCAGCTTGAGGACCGTGATGCGATCGAGCAGCGCGTCGAGGGCGGCGCCAGCCATTCGAGCAGAGCTGGCGGTGGTGGCAGCCATCAGCAGAGCCAGCGAAGGAGCAAAGAGGCGCGAGCAAGCGACCTGCAACAAACCATAGCGGCTCGATAGTCCGAATACATCGGTTCGGAGAGTCCATCACCAGGGCCGGAACCTGCTCACGTAGCCCGCCCACGCCGCTGCCCAGGCGGCCAGGCATTCCTCGCGGGAATACAGCGGCGAGAAGCGGGTCTCCCCCGGCCGGGCCCAGATCGTCTGGCCGGCGTCGTAGTGCACACCCCAGGTCGCCTCCAGCGCCATGTAGCCGCCCAGCTGGGCGCGGGTGCAGTAGCTGCCCGATCCGGGCCTGGAGAGGGTCTTGAGGTCAGCGAGCACCCGCAGGCCATCGGCCTGCTGGATGTAGCCGGTGTCGTAGGTGCCGGCCAGGTTCCGGATCAGGCAGCAGGTGGGGCGCTCGGAAGCGATCACCGTCACCTGCTGCCAGTGGGGGTGGGCCAGCAACGGCTCGATCCAGTCCCGGTAGTCGCCAGAGCGCAGGTGCTGCAGCAGTCGGCTGGCCTGCTGGCGTTGCTGGGGCAGGGGATGGAAGCGGCTGTGCAGCAGGGCCTCCAGCGCCAGGTGCACGGTGTGGCCCCGCGGCTCCCAGACGTGGCGGGTGGCCTCGATGCGGGCCATCGCCCATTCGCTCTTGGTTGAGCCGATCACGCCGGTGACGGACACCGCGAACAGGTGCTCCCCCAGCCAGTAGCGGTGCTCCGGGTCGGTGCGCCGCAGGCCTGGGATCGGCCTGAGCCAGGGACCGGCAGCGATCTGGCGATCGAAGACATGCGCGGAGGTTGTCGTCGGCATCACCAGAACCTCACGAGATACACCAAATTGGTTGGATTCTTTGGACCCCGTTGCAGCGCAGGGGATCTGGGCAGAAGATCGAACGTGAGATTCTTTGGATACTTTGGATTCTTTGATCCCCAGGGACTGTCTGCTGCAGGGAGTGAGGTCCCCCAAAGAATCCCAAGAATCCAGAACGGATCCAGCCCGCTTGGCGCTCCAAAGTGGCTGCGCTGGTGAGGGGGCCAAAGAATCCAACGAATCCAGCTCCTTCTCCAGCGGTTGTGGTTCAGTCGCCCGTGAGCAGCGTCGGACTGGCGGTGGCCAGCAAAGAATCCAGAGAATCCTGAGAGAGTCCGCTCTGCCAGAAGCGTCAGATCAATTGCGCTGCAGGAAGATCCAAAGAATCGCAAGAATCCACCCCCTATAGATCAAACTCACGCGCCAGCCACTCCGCGCCGGCGTCACTGAGCCCATAGCGGAGGTAGTAACTGGCGCCGCTGGTGCCCACCCTGGTGGCTGTAACCAAGCCGTCCAGGCTGCCGAGGAAGCGGCCCATGGCCTTGTAGGTGGTCAGCGCTTCCCCCTCCAGGTCCCGCTTGAGCCGCGCCTCCGCCGGCGCCATGCCGATCGCCTGCTGCAGCTCCAGCAGGCCCACCCCGGCCAGACCGTTGGTGTGCAGCGCCTGGAGATAACGCAGGGCCTCCTTCTGCTTTTCGCTGGCCTTGCGCACCCGCTGAGCGGCGCGATCGAGATCGCTCTCCTGCTCCTGCTGCTCCTGCAGGTCGTCGTAGGTGCCCAGCCGGGCAAAGGCCCCGGTGTTGCCGTCGATCGCCACCACCAGATCGGCGGGTGGGCCGGAGCGAGCCTCGCGCACCAGGCGGCGCTGGGGTGAATCCTTGATCAGCCGGTTGCCCTTGGCCAGGTAGTGCAGGGTCAGGATCGTGTTGGCCGCCCCGGCGATGGCGTTGTGGCCCGAGAGGGCCTCGGTGCCGGTGGTGTCGTTGGCCTTGTTGCAGTGGTGGATCAGCAGCAACGTGCCGCCGGCATCGGTGATCTGGTGCTTGAGGTCATAGATCAGCGACCCCATCTCCGGATCGTTCTCGCCAAAGCAGCAGCTGCGGGTGATCGAGCGCAGCGAATCGAGGATCACCACCGCCCCAGGGTGTGCGGCCAGGCAGGCCAGCAGGGCATCGAGGTTGGCCTCGGTGGCCCGGAACCGGCGCGACCAGAGCAGCAACGGGTGATCCCAGATCCCCAGCTGCTGCAGCATCTGGGCGGTGTCGCCATCGCCCTGGTCATCGGTCACCAGGATCACGGGCCGCGGTTCCTCCGGCGCCCCAAAGCCCAGGAAGTCCTCGGCGCAGAGCAGGCAGCGGGCGAGGGCATGCACCAGCCGCGTCTTGCCCACCTTGGCCCGGCCGCCCACGATCGAGAGGTCGCGGCGCGGGATGCAGCCAGGGATCTCCCACTGCACCACCGGTTGCGGCATCGCCAAGCGCTCGGCCTGATCGAGGCCGCGGAAGCGGTTGCCATTGCGCTGGTCGTGAGCCTCGAGGATCAGCTGGCCGATCTCCTGCAGCCGCAGGGCCGTTTTCAGTTGCAGGGCGGCATGGGCCTCGCGCACGCGGGCCGAGCGGCGCAGGCTGTTGCGCTCGCGGCCCACCAGGGAGCGGATGCAGTGCTCCAAGGCGTTGAGGCGGCGGTTGATCGGTAGGTGCACCTTTCCCCAGCGCACCCGGGTGTCGGGCCGAGGCGAAAAGCGCTGCGGGCCTGCGCCAGACCCAGCTCCTGTGGTGCCCCTGGCATTGCTGCTGCGGTCGCTGCTCTTGCCACCGGGATGGCGGCCGCCGGTATCGCCTTGGTTTCGGCGGCTGCCTGTGGCCTGAGCCCCAGGAGGCCTGGGGGTGTGGGCAGGCTCCGTCGGCAACCAGCCGTGCTGCCGCGCGTGGAACCAGAAGGTCGCCGCGCTGATCTGCTCGCCGCCGGAGCTGGCCACCTGGCGGATGTCCCAGCCGCAGCTGGCCGAGGGGCTGTGGGCCTCCATCAGGGCGATCGCCAGCTCGCGGTCGTGGCCGGCCTGCTCGCAGGCCTGGATCAACCCCCAGAGGATGTTGCGGTAGTCGGCGTAGGTGTTGCTGCCGGCCACACGGCGGGGGATGGCGGCCAGGGCGGTGCGGATCTGCTCCAGCGGCCGCGGCGGCCCGAAGTCCTCGTCGCCCAACTCGGGTAGTGGAATCCCAGTGCCTGGGCCTTCGTTGGGCTGCTGCAGAGGAATCTCTGGTTGCGGTGCGGTACCTGCAGCGGGTTCAGCAAACTCATCGGGCAGCAGCGCCAGGGCGATGTCCTCCGGCGCGTAGCGCTGAGCGCTCACGTGCACCAGCTCCACCAGGGCGGTGGGCTGCCCGCCGGCATCCACGTACCAGCAGCCCGGCAGCCGCATCACCCGTGAGGCGTCCTTGCAGTGTGGATCGCCGCCGGCATAGGCGATCAGCTCGGCCTGCAGTGGCGCCCACTCCTGCGGCTGGATGGGCTGCTCCAGCAGCCAGTAGCAATGGGCCGACTTGCCGCCGCTGAGCACGATCAGCGAGGGCTCCGGCAACCCCAGCTCCCGCCAGGCGTTCAGCTGCCAGTCGATCGGCCGGTCGTCCCACTCCACGAAGAACGCACGGCAGGCCGTGATCTCGCTTTTGCGGTCGCCGCCGTCGTTGATCACCAGGTAGATGCCGCGGCCTTCCCGCTGCCACTGCTCGGCCGCATCAAGGTCAAACGGGCCTTTGCGGGCACCGATCACCGCCTTGGCTGGGTTGGCGCGGTGGGGGAAGGCGCGCAGCCGGGCGCTGGCCTGGTCCTTGCCCAGCAGGGAGAGGAACTGCTTGGCGGCAGCGCGGTCGATGCAGGCCTGAGTGGGACTGGTGGCCGCTTCAGCGCTGGCCATGTTGTCCCTGACGCTTACGGGGGCTGCTGGCCAGCTCGTCGCGTTCCATGGCCTCGGCCACGATCAGTCGGATCACCGAGGAACGCGAGAGCACACCGCCGCGGGTGCGCGCATCCAGCCAGTCCCGCTGCGCAAGCGTGAACTGCACGGAGAGCGGGGTCATCATCGAGGGCATGGAAACCTCGGCATGTCGAATCAGTTTATTGATGCTGGCACAGGCTCGCTAAGCTGATCCAATTGGCGAACAGGGCATGGTCGACAGCGCGGCGGCGGATCGGGCAGCAGAGAAGGTCCGCAAGCTGGTGGCGATGACCGCCTCACCCCACCTGGAGGAGGCGCGCACCAGCGCCTACTTGGCCTGCCGCCTGATCCGTGAGCACGGGCTGCAGGTCAGCGGGCACCCTCCCTCTACAGCGTTCGCGCCCGGGTTTCCCACGGCAGGGGTGCCCCACAGGCAGCCCACAGCCGACCCCCATGGCTTTCGCCGCATCCGCGTTCGCCATCCCGGCCATTGCAGCTGTTGCGGCAAGCCGATCGCCCTCGGGGAGTGGGCGCTCTGGTGCCCTGGCAATGGCTTGCGTCACCCGCTCTGCACCCCCTGAGCCGTTGCTGCGCCGCCGAGATCCAGCAGGCCTTGCGGGCGCTGCTGGCGGGAGAGGCCTTCCTTGCGGATCGGCCCTGGAGTGAGATCTGGTGGGGGCGGATGCGGCTCGATCTGGCCAGCGGCTGGCAGCTGGAGATTGCGATCGAGCGCGACCAGCTTGGGGCGCTGCTCTGGGCGCAGGCGCCCGACCGCCGTGATTGGGTCTACGGCTGCCAACGCGACGACTGGACCCTTGGCCCGGACAGCCGCATCGTCGAGCCCGTGGCGTTGCTGGAGCCTGAGCAGCGCCACGGGCTCGACGATGCGGCTGCTGCGCGCGGCCATCTGCTGGCCAGCACCGCTGGTCAGCTGCGGTTGGGTGATGCCGATGGGCAAGGTGAAACCGTCGCCATACGCCCGGCGAAAAGGGCGCCGCCCAGTCCATCGCCCCGTCACCAGTGCTGGCCAGTGCACCACAGGACGAGCGTCCAAGACAGGGGCGCCGACGCCCACACCGCTCTGAAACAGTCACGTCACCGGTTCATGAACTGAATGGGATGCCTTAGCCTTTCGCTAATGGCCAGATCCCAGCCCTGATGAGCTCTGAGTACCGGTACATCGAGGCCAAGCAGCTCGAAGCCGGTCAGGAATTCGGGCGCATGCTCAGGCGCTGGCGGGAGCTGAACAACTGGACCCAGTACACGGCCTACAAGTGGGCCAAGGAGGCCGGCTTTGAAGTGATGGCCCCCAGCACCTTGAGCGTGTTCGAGAACGGCAAGGCGCCCAAGCCACGCCCGGAGAGCTTCTTTGCCCTCGCCGAGGTCAACCGCCGGCTAGCCGCCAAAGACTTCAGTGGCGTGCGCACCCGCGCCCTCAAGGATCTGATCAGCCAGGCCAAGCCCCTGGTGGATGACGAGGAGCGGGTGTGGGGGCCAGCGGAGTTCTGGAGCTGCCACCTGGGGCTGTTGCCGGTGCCGAGCGCCTACCAGGCGCCTGCCGTGCCGGCCCAGCCCGAGGTCGATGCCACAGAAGCGGCGAAGCTGAGCGAGCAATGGCGCGGCCAGCTGGCGCAGACCGCCAAGCAGCACGGCATCGGCGTGATGGAGGCCCTGAGTTCCGCCTCCAAGGCAGCGCCAGTCAAGCAGCGGCAGGCTTTTCAGGCGATGCTGGCCGGCTTTGAGCCGTACTCCGCCGAGCAGCTGCAGGGCATGTGGGACGGAGAAGCATGGCTGCCGCAGCGCTGGCTGGAGGAATGGTCCACCAAGACAAGCGCCAGCTGAGGCAGGCACGAAAGGCTCCGGAGCAGGTTCGGAGTACGCCATGCCCTGCGTTGCGCAAGCTACAGATTCGGACTAGCGAGCCGCTAATATTCGAGGCAAGCGGGCGCCGGTCCCGCAGTGCCTTCGATGACCACCACCCCTTGCGGGCGGATGGAGCCGACGCCAGGTCCCACCGCCGCCTTTGATCTCAACCAAGCCCTGTTGCAGAGCCGCGAGCAGGCCCGCGCCCAGTGGGCCGAGGGCCTGGCCCAGTTCCAGTCCCAGATGGCCGCCATCGCCGACACCTCCATGCAGGAGGTTGTTCAGGCGGCGGCGCCGGCCTTTGCCCTGGGCTTCTCGTTCAGCGCCCAGAAGCTGATCAACGAGGAACATGAAGTGCTGCGGGTGACCCTGCGGCACCGCGGCGGCGCCGAGGAGTTCAGCGAGGCCCAGGCGCCCCAGGAGGGCAGTGCGACCTGGCATGCGCTCACCGCTTCCCTGCTGGCGGGCCTGCTGGGCATTCCTGTGGGCAACTCTCCTCGGACTATCGAGCCGAAACAGTCGCAGCCGCTGGAGCCAAGTGCCACGGGCGCGACCTTAACGGCCACTGGCGCAGCCGCCCCCGCTGCGGACGACCCTGAGACCGCAGACGACGAGTGGGACACCGGCGCTCCGGATCGGCCGGAAGCCGGCGACTCCGGCCTGGAGCCCCTGTCGGACGAGGAGATCGCCACTCTGCACAAGTTCCTCGGGGCGATGCCTCAGGAGGCGCGCAAGCGCTTCACGATCGAGTTCCGCCACCACTTCCAGGTGCCCCGGGAGGTGCGGACGATCAAGGACCGCATCACCCAGCGGCGCCACAAGGACTTCATCGACGTATTCGAGCGCGAGCTGGCGGGAGGAACGCCATGAGCGTCTGCCGTCGCGCCTACGCCAGGCCCCAGCCGCGCTCGCAGCACGGCCGTCACTACCTGTGCGTCTGCGTGCACAGCGATGTCTACCGGCAGGTGAAGCAGCTGTCGGCCGAGAACCAGCTGTCCCTCTCCGGTGCCGCCCATCACCTGTTGCGGCTGGGTGCCGGCCTGGAGCCCCTGCTTCCCCTGTCCTCTTCCCCGTCCACTCTTTCGAGCAAGTCCCATGGCGATTGAACTCAACGACGGCAGCCGCATCGCGGCGCCGGTGATCCGTCAGCAGCGCCTCGGTGAGGTGGCCTATCTGGCGATCGTGCGCCCGGAGCAGCGCGACCGCTTGCGCAAGAACCTCAGCAGCGGCGCGATGGAGCCGATCCCCAACGGCACCGACCGCCAGGGCCGGCCCAAGGTGAAGCAGGAGATGGTCATCCATGCCATCGCCATGCCCGGCACGACGATGGAGGCCCGCATCGGTGATGAGGGCGGCGTGCCGGCCCCGGGGGATCGGGTGCGGCTGATCCTCAAGGCCAAGGGTTTCGGCGAGTGGATCGAGGCGCGCCGTCAGCACCGCCGCGGCCGGCTGACGGTCGGGGATGTGCTGGTGCTGGAGACCCGTTGGGCGCAGCAGTACGACCAGGACGGCAACCCCAAGGGCCCCAAAATCGAAGACCAGGCCGCCGCCGATGCGGTGCCGCGCAACGTCACGATCGGCTTCTACGGCCCGCTGAGCATCCGCGAGGGCACCGATCCCGCCTGGATCGAGGCAGCGGAGCAGGCCTACCGCTCCGATGAAGCCGCGGCCCGCCAGCAGCGGGCGATCCCGCTGGCGGATGGGGAGGACTACGGCGATGAGTTCGCCGATGTCGCACCACAAGGTGCGCTTTCCAGAGAGGAGGTGCCGTTCTGATGGCTCACCCTCAACACCCCGGCCGCACGCCGCGGCCGATGGCGCAACCGCAGCTGCCGGCCTTCTGCCGCACGCGCCGGCCCATCACCACCACCGTGCGACTGGGCGACCTGCGGCAGCTGCAGTGGCTGCTGTGGCTGGTGCTGGCCCTGCAGCTGAGCACGGTTCTGCTGGTCCTCGCCGGCCCGGTGCCAGCTCCCTTGGTCGCGGCCACGCGGCAATTCAGCTCTGAAGTGTTCGCGTCGCGGCATGACGCCCCTGTCCCCTCGCCTTCCCAGCCATGAGCAACACGTCCGCGCTGGTGCCCTACCTGTTCGAGGGGCACCGCATCCGGGTGAGCACCGATCCGCAGGGCGAGGCCTGGATCGTCGTCGCCGATGCCTGCGCTGCGCTGGCGGAGAGCCCGATGGTCTGGGCCATGGCGAATAGGAGAGACGAGGAGGAGCACTGCCTCCATTCAGAGGAGGGTCCCGGCGCCGGTGGTTTCACCCTGGCGCTGATCAACGAAGCCACGCTGCTGCGCAGGCTGCTGAACAGCGACAACCCCAGCGCACCGCGGATGCGGCGCTGGCTCACCCATGAACTGTTGCCCTCCCTGCAGCGCCGCCAAGAGGGCACAAGGGAGCTGCCGCGTCCCAGCATCGAGGTGATCCGCAGGCAGACCGCAGCGGAGGTGCTGCGCAGCGCCGACGAGATCATCCAACTCACCGGCGTGTCCCATGCCGAGGCCCTGCTCAGCGTCCTGGAGGAGATCCAAGCCCACAGCAGTCCCGCCGCCGCTGACCGGAAGCAACGCGTCTCGCAGCGCGCAGCGGTGGCCTGGCTGACCGCTGATCAGGTAGCGGACCGACTGGATGGAACGCTCCGCCACACCAACCAGCGGCTCGCTGCCGCCGGATTGCAGCACCGCAACGAAGACGACGACTGGCAGCTCACAGCAGCCGGCCTGGACTGGGGCGTCGCCCTGCCGCTCTGCAGTCGGGGAGAGCGCCGCCAGCAGATCCTCTGGGATCCGACCGTGGTGGCGTTGCTGGAGGGAGACAGATGAGCAGCACCCCCTGCACCAGCCGCCAACGGGCCTGGTTCACAACCGCCGAGGTGTGTGAGTGGCTGGGCATCAGCCGCGAGACACTCCGTCAGCTCCGGTTGAGGGGTGTTCTGCAACCCGGCAAACACTTCCGCCGCTGGGGCTGCACCCAAGGCAAAGGCCCCCTGCAGTGGCATCTGGAGAACGTGGAAGCCACGATCACCGGCTGGAGCCGGCGTCACCTGAGGCAATAACCGCGCCCTGGGCCCTGAGATCAGAGTCGGTGCCTGAACCCGATCACGTCCTCTGTTCCGCATCAGCGGGGTCGGAGTCCGTGATCGGGTTTGGTGTTTGGCCCCCGCTCCTGCGGGCGCGCTGACACCCAGCTCCAGCGTCGGCCCTTGCTCACAATTTGCTCACCTCCGGGCTCCAAGCCTCCCCTGAGTTATCTCCCAGGCCGAGGTCGAGGTGAGCATCAATCCCATGGCCAAGCTCCCGTGGAGCGGCTCCGCCTGAGGTGAATACCCCGCCAGGGCCTGATGGGGAGACCACGGGGGGCGTGAGCATCAGGCGATTTGCTCACCTGTTTGCTCACATATCCCTTGGTCGTTCCTCGAAAAGTCAGTCGGGGCGACAGGATTCGAACCTGCGACCTAGTGCTCCCAAAGCACCCGCGCTACCAAGCTGCGCCACGCCCCGTTGGAAAATAGCTTAGGGGTGCGTCGGCGCCATCAGGCAAGGCTCAGTGGCCGATGGATCGGATCAGGTCCAGGAGGTTGCCGCCAGCGGCTGGCGGCTCAACGCCTCGATCGATAAACCAGAGGTAGCCGGCTAGGGCATTCAGCCCAATGACCAGCAGCCAGACCCGCCAACCCTCTGGCAGTTTCATCTCAATCGCAGACAGGCGAACCCATCATCCTGGTCAAAGCGGTCCAGGCCAGGGCAGGCATGGGCAGTTGACAATGCAATTTCTCGCCTATAGTACGGATGTATTAATTGCCCAGGGTCATGATTTCCGCCCCGGCATCCGCCCCAGCATCCGCCCCGGTTTCCTCCCCGTACGCCGTCTTTCGCGCCGAAGAGTGGACGTCACATTTGCAGACCTTTTGTGCTGCTCCGGTCCGGGGCCATCCCCGGTCCCCTGGTCCTTGCCAGGGCTCGGCCCTGGTGCAGGGCGAATTATTTGAATTCATGCTCCCCGCGCCTAGCTAGTGTTGAAATCAACACGCGGGGTCCTGGTCATGGTGATGAGCTCCGGCAATAGCGACTCAACTGATATCGGTCGCTCGGTGATGAAGTGGGGGCGAGATGGCGAGTTGTCCGTCCTCGACCTGCGTTCAATCCTGGAGCGACTCAGCGCCGTAGACGAGCAAGCTGCCGGGCTAATGGATTGCCCCTTGAATCCGCCCAGCTAATTGCTTGGCACTCAGTTGCTAGGCGGCTAGGGCAATGCAGTCGATTTCAACCCGAGCCCCCTTGGGCAGAGCCGCCACTTCGACGCAGGCCCGAGCCGGCGATACCCCATCGCTAAACAGCTCCGCATAGATGGCATTAACCCGAGCGAAATCGCCCAGGTCTGCCAGAAAGACCGTGGTGCGCAGCACCTGTCCTGGGCTGCTGCCGCCAGCTTCCAGCACGGCCTGCAAGTTGCTGAGCACCTGGCGGGTCTCGGCCTCCACATCACCAGCCCCCACCATCAAGCCAGTGCTGGGATCCAGGGCGATCTGACCGGAGCAATACAGCACTCCCCCCGCCTTCACCGCCTGGTTGTAAGGGCCTACTGGCGCAGGGGCGCTGGCGGTGATTACGGCTTCGGGCTGCATCGGGTGACTCATGCCAGGTCAGGATGGTGGCTGAGCCTATGGCCCTTGCCGGTCCTGCGCCGATCGCCAGCCCCCTTGCCGAGCTGATGCCTGCCGATTTGCCGTTGCGCGAACACGTGCAGCTGCAAGGCCTGTGGCACCGCTACGCCAATGCCACAGCAGGCGACTGGACGTTGCAAGGCATTGATCTAGCCCTCCATCAGGGCGAATTGGTGGGTTTGCTTGGCCCCTCCGGTTGCGGCAAAACCACCCTGCTGCGCTTGATCGCTGGCTTTGAGCGGCCAGAGCGCGGTTCGGTATTGATCGACGGCCGGGCCGTGGCCGGTCCCGGCCGCTGGCTGCCACCGGAGCGCCGCGGCGTTGGCATGGTTTTCCAGGACTACGCCCTGTTCCCCCACCTCGACGCCTGGCGCAATGCCTGTTTTGGCCTGCGGCGCGGTCAGGACAGCAGCCGGGCTAGCTGGTTGATGGAGCTGCTCGGGCTCAATGGCTTGGAGGGCCGTTATCCCCACGAGCTTTCGGGCGGCCAGCGCCAGCGGCTCGCATTGGCCCGGGCCCTGGCGCCGGGCCCTTCCGTGGTGCTCCTCGATGAACCCTTCTCCAATCTTGATGTGGAGGTGCGCCTGCGGCTGCGCAGCGAGCTGCCCGCCGTGCTTTCGCGCTGTGGTGCCAGCGGCCTGATCGTTACCCACGATCCCGAAGAAGCACTCGCCATCTGTGATCGGGTGGCGGTGTTGCGCGATGGGGTGCTGCACCAATGCGCCAGCCCCAGGCAGCTGGTGCAGCACCCCGCCACCTCCTTTGTGGGGCGCTTTGTTCTCCAAGGCAACCTGTTGCCGGCCCAGCGGTGTGGTGAGCAGGTGATCACAGCTCTAGGAAGCCTGCACGCCACAGCCGGCTCCTCCCTGCTGCCCCAAGGGGGAACTGCAGGTGAAAGCGAGGAGGTGCTGGTCAGTCCTGAGGCGATTGGTCTCCATCCAGATGCGGAGGGCGAGGCCTGGGTGCAGGGGCGCGAATTCCTGGGCCGGGAATGGCTCTACCGAGTGCAGCTAGGTGATCTGAAACTGCGGCTGCGCTTGCCTTTGGAGGCCGAATACAGCCGGGGCCAACGCTGCCGGCTAGCCCTGCGCCCCGGAGCCCTTGGTGTGCTCTTCCCATCCCAGCAGGCCCTGCAGGTTGGCCCCCCTGCCCAGCGGCCCTAGCTGGGCCAGTGATCCTTACTGAGCCGCAGCTCGGCCAACTGCTCCGGGCTGCTAGCTCGCACAAACAAATTGGTGGCTCGCTCCAGCTCCACGCTGCTGGGGATGGTGGCTTCGCCCCGGGCCCGCGCCGCCCCAACCGCCGTCAGCCGCGCCTCGATAGCACCGGCACAGGGATCGCTGGCTGCCACCACCGCGGCGGCCCAGCCCAAATTGGCTTGCGTGTATTCATGGGCGCACCACACCTTGGTGGCTGCCGGTAGCTGGGCCAGCCGCTGCAGCGATGCATGCATTTCGGCGGCGCTGCCCTCAAACAATCTCCCGCACCCCCCGGCAAACAGGGTGTCGCCGCAGAACAGGTGCCCGGAAGCGAGCAGGTAGTAGGCGATGTGGGCGCGGGTATGCCCCGGCACGGCGATCACCTGCACCTGCTCACCCAGCAACTCAACGCTGTCGCCATCGCCCAGCCCCATGGTTTGCAGCGGAATTCGCAGCAGGTCGTCGCGGCTGGCCAGCACCGCCGCCTTGGGCCAGCGGGCCAGCAGGCCGGGGGTGCCGCCGATGTGGTCGCTGTGGTGGTGGGTGTGCAGGATTGCCACCAGCTCCAGCCCCTGCTGCTCAAGGGCGGCGATCACTGGCTCTGCCACGGCAGGATCGACCACCACCGCCTGACCCTGACGTTGCAGCACAAATATGTAGTTGTCGCGCAGTACCGGAATCAGCCCGACGCTGAGTTGCTGCATCGTTAAAGTCCAGTTTGTGGCGCCTTTCCATGATCACCGCTGCAGCCCCGGCATGATCACCGTCGCCCTCGCTAAAGGTGCCCTGCTGAAGGATTCGGTGGCTCGCTTTGCGGCCGCTGGCCTTGATTTCGCTGGCCTGCTTGAGCCCGGCAACCGCCAGTTGATGGTGCCAAGCGCCTGCGGTCAGGCCCGGGCCCTGCTGGTGCGCAATGCCGATGTGCCCGTCTACGTGGCCTACGGCCAGGCCCAGCTCGGCGTGGTGGGCTACGACGTGATCCGCGAACACCAGCTGCCGGTGGCCCAGCTGCTCGATCTGGGTTTCGGTGGTTGCCGCATGAGCGTGGCCGTGAAGGCAAGCAGTGGCTATCGCCGCGCCGCCGACCTGCCCGCCCACTGCCGCGTTGCTAGCAAATTCACCGGCTGCGCCCAGGCCTTCTTTGATGCCCTCGACCTACCGGTGGAGTTGATCCATCTAGCTGGATCGGTAGAGCTGGGACCGATTACCGGCATGAGTGAGGCGATCGTCGATCTGGTAGCCACCGGTCGCACCCTGGAGGAAAACGGCCTGATCGCCATTGAAGATCTTTTCCACTCCACCGCCAGGCTGGTGGGCCACCCCTTAGCTCTGCGACTCGACGACGGTCCCCTACAGGGAATCGTCGACCGCATCGCTCTGGTTGCCACCCCCCGAGGTAGCTGATGGCAGGCCTTGACCGGCAACGCCTAGCCCGCCTGCTGCCCTACCTCGGCCGTGATCGCCGCCGCCTCGGCCTCACCCTGCTGCTGCTGATCCCGGTGGCATTCGCTGCTGCGGTGCAGCCGCTGCTGGTGGGCCAGGCAATCGCCGTGTTGCGGCGAGAGCCCACCCTGGGCTGGCTTGATGGCATGGCGGTGCCGGAGGCCCTGCGCCTGCTGGTGTTGCTGCTGCTGGGCGCGGTGATGCTGCGTCTGGGTTTGCAGGGCATCCAAACCTTCAACGTTCAGGCCGTTGGCCAGCGGCTCACCGCCCGCATCCGCGACGATTTGTTTGCCCACGCCATGGCGCTGTCGCTGCGCTTCCACGACCGCACCCCCGTTGGCAAGCTGCTCACCCGGCTCACCAGTGATGTCGATGCCCTAGCCGAGGTGTTTGGCAGCGGCGCCGTGGGCGTGCTGGCCGACCTAGTCACCCTGCTGGTGATCGCGGTCACGATGATCTCGATCGAATGGCGGCTCGGCCTGTTGCTGCTGGTCAGCCAGGTGCCGGTGGTGCTCGGCATTCTTTGGTTGCAAGGTCGCTTCCGTAAGGCCAACTACCGGGTGCGCGAGGAGCTCAGCCAGCTCAACGCCGATCTGCAGGAAAACCTCCAGGGCTTGGAAGTGGTGCAAATGTTCCGACGCGAAGCCACCAACAGCGCCCGTTTCTCCCAGGTCACCGCCGCCTATCGCGAGGCAGTCAACGGCACAATCCTGTTTGACAGCGCCATCTCGGCCTTCATCGAATGGGTAGCCCTGAGCGCCGTGGCCGTGGTGCTTGCCCTGGGCGGCTGGATGGTGCTCGGCAGTGCCATGGGGCTAGGCACCCTCACCACCTTCATCCTTTATTCCCAGCGGTTGTTTGATCCCCTGCGCCAGCTGGCGGAGCGCTTCACCCAGATCCAGGGAGGCCTCACCGCTGTTGAACGCATCGGCGAGCTGCTCGAGCAACCGATCGAGATCGCTGATCTACCAGCTAGTGAGCGCTCTGCTGCAGCCATTCAGAGCGGCAGTAAGCGGGCCAGTGCTGGTGAAGTGATTTTCGACAACGTGTCGTTTTCCTATCGAGAAGACGACCCGATCCTTACCGATCTTTCCTTCCGCATTGCTCCCGGTGAACACGTGGCCCTGGTGGGCCCTACCGGCTCAGGCAAAACCACCGTGATCAGGCTGTTGTGCCGGCTCTATGAGCCCCAGCGCGGCCGGATCCTGCTCGATGGCATCGACATCCGCCAATTGCCGATTCCCACCCTGCGCCAGCGGCTTGGGGTCGTCCTGCAGGACACCTTCCTGTTCAGCGGCAACGTGGCCGACAATCTGCGCCTCGACGCCCCGATCAGCAGCGAAGACCTGCATCAGATCTGCACTGAGCTGGGCCTAGAGCCCCTGCTGCGGCGCCTGCCTGATGGACTGGCCACCGAGCTGCGTGAGCGCGGCGGCAACCTCTCTTCCGGCGAGCGCCAACTGCTTTCGGTGGCCCGGGTTGCGATCCGCGATCCCTCAGTTCTGGTGATGGATGAGGCCACGGCTTTTATGGATCCCTCCACCGAGGCCACCCTGCAACGGGATCTTTCGCGGCTGCTGCAGGAGCGCACCGCCATCGTGATTGCCCACCGCCTTGCCACGGTGGAGGCGGCAGATCGCATCTTGGTGTTGCGCAAGGGGCACTTGATTGAGCAGGGCAGCCACAGCGAGTTGCGCCTGGCGGGCGGTGTCTACGCCCAGCTGGCCGACCTGCAGGAGCGGGGCCTGGCCGCGCTCTGAATCAGTCTGCAGACCTTGGCAACTTGCTGATTTACAACTGGCTGCATGGCAACTCGCCTAGCCACTGCTGAATCGGCGCCGCCAGTTGCTCAGGCATCTGGCCCATCGGCAGGTGGCCAGCTCCAGCCAGCTCGATGAACTCGTGCTGTGGGGCGTAACCGGCCAGATGGCGCACGTAGCGAGATGCCATCACTTGGTCGCGTTCGCCGGCAATCCACAGGCTTGGCACCTGCAGGCGGGCAGTGAGCTGGGGCAGCTGGCGCACCGCCCCTCGGCCGGTGCTGCAGGCCAGCAGGCCCTGGGCTGCCCGGCGCTCGGCTAGCAGGGGGCTGCGCACCGGATCGCTGCCCGGCAGCTCCGCCAGCCAGCCAGGCCGCCAGCGCAAAAACAGGGCGCCGCCGCGGCGCACCTGGGCAAAGGCTCGCGGCTGATAGACACCACCGCCGGCGGCGATCTGGATCAACCCCACCAGTTGCTCGCCCAGTAGGGGCGCCGCATGCAGGGCGATGCTGCCCCCGAGCGAATGGCCCAGCAGCACTATTGGTCTGCCACCCGCCTGCTCCTGGGCCGCTGCGGCTAGCCAGCGGCCGTAGCTGGCCAGGTTTGGCTGCAGCCCCCGGGGCCTGGGCCGCTGGCCGAAGCCGGGTAAATCCGGGCTCCACAGCTCCCAGCGTGGTGCCAGCGCTGCGGCCAGGGGCGTCCACAACCTGCCGGCCAGCAGCCAGCCATGCACTGCCACCAGCAGGGGGGAGGGGGCTTGATGCACCAGCGCTCGGCAATCCGGGCCCCCCAGGCTGGCGCAGCGATCGCAGCTCGAACGACCATCGGGCAGGATCGTTCCATTGCGTTGCACCCGCCCCTGTGGCTTCGGCCGAGCTCCTCACCAGCCTCTACGGGGAGCAGCACCGGCTCTGCCCCACGCCCAATTCCCAGCTCAGCCTGGTGCTCAGCCGCGAGCGGGAAATCGACTTGTTCGAGCTTGAGCGGCTCTGCGATGCCGTGGGCTGGAGCCGCCGGCCCCTGCGCCGCGTGCGCAAAGCCCTCCAGCACAGCCTGCTGCGGGTGGGTCTGTGGCGCCACGACCCCCGGATGCCAAAGCTGGTGGGCTTCGCCCGCTGCACCGGCGATGGCGTCGTTGAAGCCACCGTCTGGGACGTGGCTGTACATCCCCTCTATCAGGGTGCTGGGCTGGGCAAGCAGTTGATGGTTTATGTCCTCGATCAGCTGCGCTCGATGGAAGTGGATCGGGTCAGCCTGTTTGCCGACCCAGAGGTGGTGGCCTTCTATGTCGCCCAGGGCTGGGAGCTTGAACCGCTGCAGCGCCGTTGCGCTTTCTGGTATTCGCCCTAGCGCCGGCTCATATCACCGGTTTCGTAGTAGCGGCTAGCCAGCTCCTCGGCGCTGCCGCCCCGCCGCCAGGCCCGCCGCAGTTGGGCGTTGCTAAGTGCCGTCTGCCATACGCCCAGCTGATGCCAGCGGCGACCATCAACCCTCAGCTGGGCACCCAGCGGCCTTAGCCGGCAGTGGCGCCGCAGCCGCAGCGCCAGCTCCAGGTCTTCCATCAGGGGTAAGGGCAGCAGGCCCCCTGCCCGCTGCAGCAGCGATCGGGGCAGCAGCAAGCCCTGGTCGCCATAGGGCAGCTGCCGCCAGCGGCTGCGCAGCGCTACTCCCGCCTCCACCAGCCGCAGGCCAAGGCCAGCCCCAGCGATCCTCAGGTCGAAATACCAGGCCGCATCGATTTGTTTTGGCCCATCGCGGTCGATGGCCCGTGCCACGGCCTGCTGCCAGCGCTCTGGCAGGCGTGCATCGGCATGCAGCAGCAGTAGCCAGGAGCCGCCGCTGCTTTCAACTCCCAAGCAGAACTGCCTCCCCCTGCCGGGGGGGCTGGCCAGCACCTGGGCACCGGCTAGGGCCGCCACCCGGGCGCTGGCATCGGCGCTGCCGCCATCCACCACCACAATCTCCTTCAGAAACTCCCACCCCGCCGCCAGATCGGCCAGCAACAGAGGCAGCCGCGGCGCCTCATTGCGGGCGGCAATCACCACGGAGATTTTTGGGGTGATGGTTGGAGTGATGGTTGGGGTGATCAGCGCCATGGCAGCAGGTCCCTGGCCCAGTCGAGGTCGCCGCGGCGGGTTAGCAGTTCCGGCTCCAGGCCCCGACGCGCCATTGCCGCCAGGGTTTGCTCGAGCACCTGCGCGCCCCCCCAGGCGATACCGGCGAACAGCTCCGGCTCGGGACGCCGCAGCCCAATCAGCCAGTAGCCCCCATCGAGGGCCGGGCCCAATACCCCCTGCCGCTGCCCAAGGCACGTAAAGGCGGCTGACAGGTCGCTGGCTTCGAGACCGGGCAGGTCGCTGCCGATCAGCACCACCTTGCTGGCCCCTTCCCTGGCGGCACGCTGAAACTGGCGCTGCATGCGCAATCCCAGCGCCCCTTGCCCCTGCAGCACGGTTCTGTCCGCCCCGAGCGCCTGGCCCCAACGGCTGGCGGCGAGGCTACCCAAGCCCTCAACGGCAAGCACCAGTTCAAGGCCGTGACCCTGGCGGGCGTCCCTAGCCGCCGCCAGGGTGTGCACTGTCAGCCGCGCCTGGATTTGGGCGGCCCTGGCTGCGCCAAGCTCTCGGGCCAAGCGTCGCTTGCAACGGCCCGGAGCCGGCCAGCGGGCCATCACGATCAGCTGGCGGCTGCAGGTGGCACTCACCCCTGGCGGGGCAGTTCTGCTGGCTTGAGCTGCAGGGTCAGCCGCCCGTCGCCGCGCCGCAGGGATACGGCCAGGGGCTGACCCACCCGGCCCTGGTCCACGGCCAGCTGCACCTCGGAGGGGTTCTTTACGGCCTTGCCGCCCACCTGGTCGATCAGGTCGCAGGGCGTGAGGCCACCCTCGGCGGCTGGGCTGCCGGG
>NZ_JAGQDB010000045.1:0-19053 GCF_024346495.1 Cyanobium sp. A1C-AMD
TTAAGGAAGCAGCTCACGAAGCCGGTGTTCTCCGCCATCGTGTGGGCCTTTTTGGTGCCTTCACGCAGTTGGGAAGCGAGCGCAACAGCCATAGGTGCCGGTCTGAGGAACAGGTATATCGGCAGCAACTTAGAGGGGGCACCCTGGATTGGTTTGCCCCTTTGCGAAGAGTTCACGACTGGAGTAGTAGGCCAGCCATGCGCATTGGTCCTGGGGCTGAGTCGATGCTTTGTAAGCCCCATTTATGCGATTCCGATGCCTGGCTGGCTCTCACTCATTGAGAGCCAGTCCTCAGCGGACCTGCCGGAATCATGCCCAAGCTGAAATTTGGAACCAGCCCTGGGCTGGCAACATCACTAGGAGCCCGCGTCACGCAACAGCATCCATGGCCGACGCCGACGCCAGCCCCCCCCCGGCAGGCGAACCCATCAGTGAGCAGGAAGCCCTGCGCCGGCTCCGCCAGAGCGAAGACTCCTCCCAGCAGTACTACGGAGCCTGGTGGCTGGGCCGGATGCGCAGCCAGCACCCAGAGGCAGTGCCCCTATTGCAACAAGCTCTGCGCCAACGCCGGCCCAGGGATAGTGGGGCCGGCGTGGAGGAGAACGCAGTAGCCCGCAATGCCGCCCGCGCCCTCGGCAAACTGGCCCCAGCAGCGCAAGCGGCCATCCCCGACCTGCTCGACACCCTGCAGGATGCCGACGACGGCCTACGGGAAGCGGCAGCCCGGGCCCTGGGCCAACTCGCAGCAAAGGCAGCCATCGAGGCTCTCTGCGAGAAGCTTGCTAGCGGCCCCGCTGTGGCCGGCGCCCAGCAGGCCAACAGCCCCCGCCTGGTGGAACCCTGCGAAGCCCTCCTGGAGGCCCTGGGCGACATCGGTGTCAACGAGCCGCGGGTGCTGGCCGTGGTGAAACCCTTCCTCGCCCACGAGCGCCCCCTGATCCGCAGCGCTGCGGCGCGCACCCTGCTGCAATTGAGCGGTGAGGCGCGCTGGGGGGAACTGCTTGTGGACCTACTTGACCATCCCCAGCTGCAGGTGCGTCGTGCAGCCCTGATGGATCTAGGTGCCGCTGGCTGGCGGCCCGGATTTAAAGCCATTGCCGCCACCCTGGCCGAAAACAGTCTGAAATTGATGGCCCTGCGGGGGCTGGTGGAGCAGGGCAACGGCGACCCCGGCGACGAGGCCCTGCTGGCTTGCATGGACGCCTTGCTGTGAGCATGGATTCACCGGTGGCAGCCCGGATCGCAGCCCTGCAACAGGCCGGCAGTGCCCTGGCCCTACAGCAAGCCACCCAGGAACTGGCCAGCTGCGCCGATGCCAGCGCCGCTCCGGTGCTGGTGGAGGTTTTGGGCTTCAACAACCCCGGTGCGGCAGTAGCCGCCGTGGAGGGGCTGATCAGCCTGGGGACAGCGGCCGTGGATGCCCTGTTGCAGCTCGACCCCGAAAACTACGGAGCCCGGGCCTGGGCCGTGCGCGCCCTCGCCGGCATCGGCGATGTGCGCGGGCTAGAGCTGCTGCTCGATGCCCTCGGCAGCGACGTAGCTGCCAGCGTGCGCCGGGCTGCCGCCAAGGGGCTCGGCCAGCTGCAACTGGCCGAGCTCCCCCCTGCCCAACAGCAGGACGTCCAGCGCCAGTGCCTCGGAGCCCTACTGGCCGCCACCAGCGATGGCGAGTGGGTGGTGCGCTACGCGGTAGCGGTGGGGCTGGAGTTGCTGGCAGCTGGCCTACCAGCGGGAAGTCCGGAGAGGCAGCTGGCCCAACAGGGCCTGCTCACACTCCAGGAAGCGACTGATGGCACTCCTCCGGTGGTGCAGAGGCGCGCCAAGTTGGCCCTTTCACGGCTGGAGCTGCAATGAAGAAACGGGTGCTGTTTGTCTGCCTGGGCAACATCTGCCGCTCCCCAGCCGCTGAAGGGGTGTTTTTGCACCTGCTCCAGCAATCTCAGGCTGGTGAGCGGTTTGTGGTGGATTCGGCTGGCACCGGGGGCTGGCATGTGGGCAAGGCTGCCGATGCCCGCATGCGCGCAGCCGCCAGCCGCCGCGGCATCCAGCTACCCAGCCGGGCGCGACAGCTGGGGCGAGCGGATCTCAACCGCTTCGACCACATTCTCACCATGGACGCCAGCAACCTGCTTCAGGTGCAAGCCCTAGTCGGGGAAGCTGGCGGCAGCAGCCTCGCCCGCATCGAGCCGCTACTGAGCTACTGCAGTCGGTTTGATGTCAGCGAAGTGCCCGACCCCTATTACGGGGGAGCCGAGGGATTTGAGCACGTGCTCGACCTGCTGGAAGACGCCTGCAGCGGCCTGCTGCAGGCCCTAGACGACTAAGCGACTAAAGGTCTAAACGCCGTTAGCGGCCGGCCAGGCCTCCTCCGGAACCCTCTCGCGGAACAGGTCCACGAGTGCCTGGATCACAGCCTCAATGGCCATACCGTCCGTTACCAGCTCCACCGCATCCTCGGCCTGGCACAGCGGCGCCACCTCCCGGCTGGAATCCTGGTGATCACGGGCAACTATCTGGGCCTCCAGTTCAGCCAGAGGTGGCACCTCAAAGCCCCGCCGCTCGAGGTCTTGGGCGCGACGGCGGGCCCGCTCCGCCGCAGTGGCCGTGAGAAAAACCTTGAGCTCGGCGTCGGGGAAAACGGCGGTGCCGATGTCGCGGCCCTCGGCCACCAGCCCCCCCTTAAGCCCCATGGCCTGCTGCTGGGCAGTGAGGGCCTGGCGCACACAGCCGTGGGCAGCCACCAGGGAGACCTGGGCCGTTACCTCCGGGCTGCGAATCGCCTCGGTCACGTCGAAGCCATTGATGCTCACAAGCTGCTCGCCGGCGCCGCTGGCACTGAGCTGCAGATCCAAGCCCAGCAGCAGGGGTTCCACAGCCGCCGCATCGGCAGGGTCGGCTTCCTGGCGCAGCACCCACCAGGTGAGGGCCCGGTACATGGCGCCGGTGTCCAGGTAAACCAGGCCCATCTGGCGGGCAAAGGCACGGGTGACGGTGCTCTTGCCCGCCCCCGCTGGTCCATCAATGGCAACGATCGGCAGACGAGACATCAGAAAACAATGGTCGATCAGGCGGCTTGAACCGCAGTGCACCGCAGTGGCGAGCAGGGCCAAGCCTTGCACTTGCTGCAATGGCTCCAGGCTATGGGGAGCCACAAGTTCCACATAATCCACCCTCAGGCCCGCCGCTTCCAGCTGCTGGGCCAGCTGGGAAGTGAGCGCTGGGGCTTGGGAAAGGCCGCCACGCAGTTGGGCAGCCGCAGCCGCCAGACCAGCTGGCAGCGCCGCGGCCTGCTGGCGCTGGGAGGGGGAAAGGCGACGGTTGCGGGAGCTGCAGGCGAGCCCATCGGCCTCCCGCACTGTGGGGCAGCCCTGAATGCGCAGCGGCAAGCCCAGATCCGCCACCACCCGCCTCAGGATCACCAGCTGCTGCCAATCCTTTTCGCCAAGCAGCAGGAGATCAGGGCGCACCAGGGTCAGCAGCCGAATCACCACGGTGGCCACCCCCTCAAAGTGCTGGGGCCGGTGGAGGCCACAGAGCCCCTGACGCAAAAGCAAAGGCGGCACCACCCGGGTCAAGCCGGCCTCGCCCCGGGGGTAGATCTCCGCCACGCTGGGAGCAAACAGGGCCGTGGCACCGGCGGCGGCGGCTAGATCAATGTCGGAGCGGAGGTTCCGGGGATAGGACTCGAGATCTTCCCCAGGGCCGAACTGCAGGGGATTGACAAACACACTCAGCAACACAGATGGGGGCTGGCCTGACCCTTGCCTCAGTGCCGCTGCTCGGCGAATCAGCTGCTGATGACCCTCATGCAGCGACCCCATCGTGGGCACGAAATGCAGGGGAGCCTGCTGCTGCTGCCGCCAGGCGGCTAGGTCTTGGCATGTTTCGAGCAGGTCCAAGGAAAGAGCGGCGGCAGCCAACAAAAAACCCACCCGCCAGATTGGCGGATGGGCTGATTGAGGGGAGCTGGCTTAGCTCAGCTCACTGGAGCACTTCGAGACGCACTTGAGCAACGCCACTGGCTGTGAGGCCTAAGGACTGGGCAGCTCCATGGGCAATGTCAATGACGCGGTTGCCGTGGAAAGGACCCCGGTCGTTGATGCGCACCACGGCGGTGCGGCCATTCCAGAGGTTGGTCACACGCACCTTGGTGCCGAAAGGCAGGGTGCGGTGGGCCGCCGTGAGGGTGCCAGGACGAAAGACTTCGCCGTTGGCAGTGCGGTTGCCAAAGAATCCGGGGCCGTACCAACTTGCCTGACCCTTGGAGCTATGCACCACACGGGGCGCTGGCTTTGGGGCAGGAGCGATAGGGGTCGGAGGAGCCTGCTTGATCTGGGTGTCACTTGGTGACAGCTCCACATCAACCTCGCGGATGGCGACTGCAGGCGAAGGGCCTTGGGGCTCAGGGCTGGAAACAGCCATCGCTACAGCATCGTTGCTGGTTGAGGCGAGGCTGGACTCGGCGATGGCGGGAACCAAAGCACTGCCGGAGAGAAGCAGGGCGAGAGCCCCAAGGGAGAAGGTGCTGCGCATAACAAACGAAACTCGCCGCTGTTGCGGCAATCACCAGCCAGAGGCAATTAGTGATTCGTCAGCGTTGGATTCGATCTCAAACTGAATGGAGTTGAGATACGAATTCGCGTTCGGGGTTCCTATCGGGAATTGACGACAGGGCAAAGTTAACTGCTTCAGCCGGCCGTTTCGGTCAAAAACGACACCTACAAGATTGATCAGCAATTGTCATCCAAGCGACCAGGGCAGGCGCTTACAGGGCTGAGCGGGGGTAGGCAAGGCCAGCGAGGATCAGCGACCCAAATCACAATCATCAGCGCAGCTAATCGTTTGGGGTGCCAATCGGGCAATTGGCCCCGGATTTGGGCAGGTGGCATCAGAGGATCGGAGCTGCAGATGGGTTCGCACGGGATGGACTACCGCACAGCCGGGGTGGATGTGGTCGCAGGCAGGGAGTTTGTGGAGCGGATCCGGTCCAGTGTTGAAGCCACCCGGCGCCCTGAGGTTGTGGGCGGGCTCGGAGGCTTCGGGGGTCTATGCCGACTGCCCGCCGGGCTGCGGGATCCCCTGCTGGTCTCCGGCACCGACGGGGTTGGCACCAAGCTTGAGCTGGCTCAGGCCTACGGCCGCCACCACGATGTGGGCATCGACTTGGTGGCGATGTGCGTCAACGACGTAATCACCAGCGGGGCCGAGCCGCTTTTCTTCCTTGATTACATCGCCACAGGCAAGCTCAGCCCGGAGGCCATGGCTGAGGTAGTGGAGGGCATCGCCGATGGTTGCCGCCAAAGCGGCTGCGCCCTTCTTGGCGGCGAAACAGCCGAAATGCCTGGCTTCTATGCCCCGGGCCGCTACGACCTGGCCGGTTTCTGCGTGGCCGTGGTCGAGGCGAGCGCCCTGATCGATGGACGGGCCGTTAGTCCAGGGGATCGCATCCTGGCGGTGGCCAGCAGTGGGGTCCATAGCAATGGCTTCAGCCTGGTGCGCCGCATTCTTGAGAGCCAGGCGGTCGATGAACTCACGACCCTGCCCAACAGCAACCAAAACCTGATAAATGCCCTGCTCGCCCCCACCCGTCTCTATGGAACCCTGGTTAAAGCCTTGCTTGCCAGCAAGGTGCCCATAAACGGCATGGCCCACATCACCGGCGGCGGCCTGCCTGAAAACCTGCCCCGCTGCCTGCCCACTGGGGTGCACGGCGTGATCGACCCAACCAGCTGGCAGCGTCCACCTCTGTTCCACTGGCTGCAGCAAGCCGGCGAAGTGCCGGAGGCCGATCTCTGGAACACCTTCAATTTGGGGGTGGGCTACTGCCTAGTGGTGCCGGCAGCTGCAGCGGATCAAGCTCTCGCAATCTGCCAAGACACTGGCTACGAGGCCTGGGAGCTGGGCGCGGTGGCCAATGGCAGTGCTGGAGAGCAACCGCTGGCAGGACTTCCCTTCAGCGCTTGATCAGCCCGGCTGCCAATGGCCAATTGCATCAGAGTGGGCTGTTGGGACGGTCGGAAGCCGCTCTCCTGCCTAGGGTGCTGGCCTCGAAGTTGATCAACACCTATCGCCCCGGTTCCTGAGCCAGGGCGATGTTCGAGCCATACGTAGTTGTATTAGGAGTGGCGTCATGACGCAATCAATAGGTTCACCACAGCGAATAGCGGCCCCAAGCCCCCTGGGCTCCTCCGCTGCCCCCCCCCTCGGCACTGGTCAACGCATCACCCGTCGCCGCAGCTCGGCCGGCCCCGTAGCCCCAACCCGGCCGCAACGCCCCCGAGATCTTCAGGCAGCGCCCCAGCGGGGTGGGGTGAGGCCCACCTTCCTCACCCTGCGAGATCACGGCAAGGTCTATGTAGCCGACCTGCCCCGGCTCTCAGACGGCCAACTGGCCCACGTGACCAAAGAAGCGCGGGAGGTGCTTGAAAGCCTGGGCCGCCGGCTTGAGGAGCTTGAGGCTCAGCCTTTCCTATCCCAGGCCGAACAGGACACCAGGATCCGGGCTTCCACCAAGCGGGATGTCACGGAGCGCTTCCTGCGCTCAATCGATGACGAGCTGCAGCTTCGCCACAACAACCCCGCCCTGAGGGCAGCGGCTGGTGAGTCGCTGGCTCGAGCCTTCCTGGAGCTGGCACGCCACCGGCTGCCTGGCGCCACCTTCGATTCCCTGCTGCAGGAAGCCCTGGCAGCCTGCGGTCCCGAAGCGGCCGCCGAAGCCGAAAGCCACGGCGACCACGGTCCCAGCCCTGTGGTGCCCCTGGTACGCCCCCAGGCCATGCCGGTGGTGCTCACCCTCGATCCAGCCCCCCAGGCCGGCTAGTCGCTCTGGAAGGGATTGGCAGGCATGCCCACCTCCAATCCCAGCGCCAGATCATCTAGACGGCGGCGCTCCTCCTCAGACAGGTTCCAGGCCAGGGCCGCCGCGGCCTGCTCCACCTGCTCCGGCCGGCGCAGACCGGGAATCGGCAAAGCGCCGTGGGCACGACACCAGTTGAGGGCCACCGCCGCCAGGCTGGCGTCGCGACTGGCCGCGATTCGGGCCATCTCAGCCTGGAGCTCAACCAAGGCGGGAGCTAGCCGGCGGAACAAAGCTCCCCTTGGCCCCCTAGGCAGAGGCCCATCCGCCATTGATCTGGCCAGCAGCCCCAGGGCCAGGGGGCTGTAGGCGATCAAACGGATACCCAGCTCACGGCAGACTTCAGCCACCCCGCCCGGCTGGACCGGATTGGGTGCCAGCAGCGATAGCTGCACCTGGAGGCTGCTGAGCGGCACTCCCCGCTCGGCCAAGCGCCGGTGCACCGACCGCAGGCGACGCGGTCCCATATTTGAAACGCCAAGGGCCGCCACCTCCCCCTGCTGCACTAGATCAGCCAGACCCTCAAGCAGGGGGGCCTCCTGCCAGGGGGCGTAACGAGCCGTGCTCCAGTGCAGCTGCACCAAATCAATTCGACCGACCAGGCGCCGTTTCGAAGCCGCAAAAGCGCGGTCATAGCCGCGGCGCCCCAGTCGCCAGGGGAAGGGGGCGAGCTTTGTAGCCACGAGCAGCTGGTCGCGCTGGGCCGCCGGTAGGGCCGCCGCAAAGCGGCCCAAAAGGGCCTCACTGCGGCCGTTAAGCCTGCCAGTGCCGTAGGAGTCCGCGGTATCAAAGGTGTGCAGGCCGCAGGCCACAGCCCGCTGGAAGGTGGCTTCAAGCACCGGATCCTGGCTCGGGTCGTAGCCCCAAAGAAATTGATTTCCCCAGGCCCAAGTGCCAACACCGATGCCGGGCTGCCCCACTGGATGCGCCATCGTGGAGTTAGGTGCCAAAGCGGATACTTCCCAAAATGCCCGATTCCCCCACCCCCGGCTGCGCCAGCTTGCTTAAGAACACCAGCGAGCCAGAGCCCCCCCTCGAGCCGGTTCTTTGCCAACACTGCGGACGCACCGCCAGCAATGGCATCAGCTGCCAGGGCAGCTGCGTGGCCGACTCGGGCTACTGAGCACGCCCATGGCGCGAATGTTCAGCCTGGGCCTGATGCTGCTGGCCTGGGCCAGCGCCGCCCAAGCAGGGGGTTTCGGGCGCTGGGAGATCGGGCTAAGAGGCTGCTCACTGAGGCAGGGCCAGATGGAGCAACCCCAGCTACTGCGCGAACAGAAGCAGAACTGCGTCCGGTTGCGGCTTGAACAAAACATGGAGGGGCTGCTGAGTGTGCGCCTGATCACGCCCTCCGCCAACCAACTATTCGGCAGCAGAAGCCTGGTGTTCGCAGGTGTGCTCGCCCCCGGTCAAAAGCCAATGCGCTGCAACGCCGATGGCAAATGCAAACCTCAATGGCCTATCCGGCTGGATGTGTCCACAGTGGCCACCAACGTGGAATTAGACGGATCTCCAGCGCCCACCTTGCCCCGGGCCCAGCTGGCCAAAGGGACATGCCTGCTGGAACGCCATCGCCTGAGGTGCGAGGCCAGTGATTCCAGCGGACAGAGGTGGGAAGCTCAGGCCCGCCTCTGAAATTAGGCGGAGCTTCAAGCCGAAGCAATTAATAAAGGCGGCACCCAGATTCGAACTGGGGGTAAAGGATTTGCAATCCTCTGCCTTACCACTTGGCCATGCCGCCGGCCGGGGAGCAAACTCCCTGCAGCGGATCGTATCAGCCACGGCATGTCCTCCCGTCTGCTGGTTCTAAGCAACGGCCACGGTGAGGATCTGATCGCCCAACGGGTTCTGCAGGCCCTACGGGTGCGGCGGCCCAACCTGGAAATCCAGGTATTGCCCCTGGTGGGACTCGGCGAAGCGTTCAGCGCCGACGCAGCTGCCGGCCACCTGCAGCGGATCGGCCCCCAGCTGCAGCTGCCTAGTGGTGGCTTCAGCAACCAGAGCTTGAGGGGCCTGGCCCGCGACCTCGGGGCAGGCCTGCCCCTGCTGAGCTGGCGCCAACTGCAACTTGTGCGCCACTCGGCCCGTCAAGGCAGCCCGGTGCTGGCAATTGGCGACCTACTGCCCCTACTGCTGGCCTGGAGCGGGGGCGGCAGCTTCGGCTTCATTGGCACCCCCAAAAGCGACCACACCTGGGCCACACCGGCCCCAGCGGGCTGGGCGGCGACACCGCTCGCAGATGCCTACCACCGCTGCAAGGGCAGCGAATGGGATCCGTGGGAATGGGCGTTGATGGGCAGCCGGCGCTGCCGGCTCGTGGCCGTGCGCGACCAGCTCACCGCTCAAGGGCTGCGGCGCCACAAGGTTGCAGCCCTGGCTCCTGGCAACCCAATGATGGATGGCTTCCGCCACACCCCTCTGCCGGCCGGGCTAGCAAGCCAGCGGCGCCTAATCCTGCTGGCCGGCAGCCGCCTGCCCGAAGCCCTCGGCAATGCCCGCCGGCTGCTGGGCTGCCTCAGCCTGCAGCAGCCGCGGCAGCCGGCCAGCGTGCTGGTGGCCTCTGGATCGGCGCCCACGGCCGCCGCCTGGGCCGAGCTGTTGGGGCAAGCGGGCTTTACGCCCATACCACCAACAGCAGCTAGCGCCGCCAGCGGAGCAATCAGCAGCTGGCAACTGGGCCGCTGGACCCTGCTGCTTGGCCAAAACCGCTTCGCCACCTGGGCCGGCTGGGCCGAGCTGGGCCTGGCCACTGCGGGCACTGCCACGGAACAACTAGCGGGGCTGGGGGTGCCCTGCCTGTCGCTGCCGGGGCCGGGGCCCCAATTCAAAGCTGGCTTTGCCCGCCGCCAGAGCCGCCTGCTGGGGGGCGCTGTCGTGCCCTGCCATTCCCAACAGGAGCTGGCCCTAAAACTGCAACAACTGCTCGACGATCCAGCCGAATGCGCCCGGCGTGGCGCCCTGGGCCGGGAGCGGATGGGGCCGGCCGGTGGCAGCGCCCAGCTAGCCGAGCTGGTTGAGCAACAGCTGCTGGGATGATGCGGCCACCCCCGCAGCTCCGTCGCCCATGGCCGGCATCCCCGATCGGGCCTACAACGCCGCCTGCGGCATGTTGGCCAGCCAATTGAGCATCAGCCTGGCGGCCGCCCGCCGCAAGGTCGACGTGCGCAGCTCCCAGGAGGGACTGAAAGAAACCGCAGCCAAGCTCGCCCTGGCCCAGCAGATGCTTGCGGAAGCCCAAGCCAGCGGCGAAAACCACCATGAGTTGCTCAGCTCCCTGCTGGAGGCAGTCGGCAGCGACGAGAACTTCATGGTGGAGGACTGAGCCAGCCAGGGCCCTTCAGCGGTTGCCGCCGGTGGAGTGCTCAAACAGCAGGTGAAAGCGCTGGCGATCCAGGTCGGCCAGCACCGGGATGCAGCCAAAGCAACGCTCAGCCAGCTGCCAGCGCTCCTCCCGCTTCAGCATGGTTTCCAACCTGTCGCGAGCGGGAAGCAAGTAGCGCACATCGCCGGCGGCGTAGGCCAGCTGGACATCAGAGAGATCTTCCACCCGGCCCCAATCGGAACTCTGGGCCTGCTTGTCGAGCTCAATGCCCACCAGCTCCTGCACCACTTCCTTGAGGCCATGGCGGGGGCTGTAAGTGCGGCCCAGCCGGCTGGCCACCTTGGTGCAAAAGATCGGATCGACGGCAATTGCCAAGTTTTCAGCCAGGGCAGCCACGTCAAACCGGGCGAAGTGGAAAACTTTTTCAATCGCCGGGTTTTCCATCAAGACCTGGAGCCGGGGTGCCGAGCTCTGGCCGCGGTGGAGGCGGATGCAGCAAACGTTGTCGTTGTCGTCGCAGATCTGTACCAGGCAGAGCCGGTCGCGGCCATGAATCAGACCCATCGCCTCGGTGTCCACCGCCAGCGCCCTAGCCCCGGCGTAAAGGGCCGCCCACTCGGCATCAAGATCACCGTCAAACACGGCGAAGCGGGCGGGAGCTGGCAGGTTGCTGGGGGCAGACGAAGCGGTCACACGAAAAGGGCAAATGCCTTGCCATGCTGACAAGCCATGCCCCCTAGGGGTGGCGTCACAATTGGATGGATGGCCAACCTCAGCTCCACCCTGCTGCTCACCCTGCTACTAGCCGTAGGCCTGGTTTTTTTCTTGCGTGCCGCCAGTAAAGACCGCACCACCACAGTCGAGGTGCGCTCCTCGCGGCCGCCTCTGGAGGTGTTGAGCCAGCTGAGCGAATGGCTGCTGCAACGTGGTTGGCGCGCCGAATCCACTGACCCCGAGCGCCGCCACCTCTGCTTCCGCGCCGAGGTGGCTGCCAGTCCCTGGTTGGCGGTGCTGCTCTCCGTGCTGGGAGCGGTGGGGGCCGCCTGCCTTGGGCTGGTGCTGCGCCAGCTGCTGCCCCAGCTGGGCTGGTGGCCCCTGTTGCTGGCCTTACTGGGGCCGGCGGCTGGGCTGATTTATCGCACTCGGGCGATGCGGGCCGAAACCCTGGAGCTGCGCCTGATCAGCCATGACAGCGCCACGGGCAGCGCCTTACGACTGAGGGCCCACCGCGATGAGCTAATAGCGCTCGAATTGGAAATGGGTCCCAAGCTGGGTCTATTCAGCGACGGCAAGCTGCTCAGCTCACCCATCTGACCCTTGCCTGGCAGTCATGCAACGATTCCGCCCCCTGGCTCTCGTCTTGACCGGAGTGCTTGCCATAGCTGGGGGCGCTGCTGCCCAAGCGCCGCCGCTGGCCAACTTTGATCCGCTCACAGGGCCGCGCAGCCGGCTGAGCAAAAACTGGCGAGGTCTGGCTGAGCTGCCCAGCAGCACCGAAATCCTGGTGCTAGCGGGTCATGCCGATTCCCAGGGGATTGGCGGAGCCGGCACAGGGGGAGAGGCCGTCGACCTCGGCGCAGCCGCGCCGATGCAGCCGGGCATGCGCGACGAGCTCTATTGGAACCTGCTCACCGCCCAGGCGGTTGTGGCCCTTGGCCAGCAGCGGGGTCTGGCCATCCGCTTCTACGACCCACCGCTGCGCAGCATTGCTGACGGCGACGATCCACGCACCAACTGGAGCGTGGGCAAAGCCCATGTCCAAGCCGGTGGGTATGCCCTGGAAATCCACTACGACGCCTACGGTCCAGATGGTGTGGGTTCGGGCCTGATCCCTCCCCTACATCGCCACCCAACCCGCCTAGACGAAAGCCTGGCGCTGGCCTTTGGTCCCTATCCCCTGCTCTTCCGCGACGGCCTGGGAGCCCCCAGGCGAGGCATCGCCATTCTCGAGATCGGCAAACTTGAGGGCCAGCTAGAAGCATCGCTGCGAGATCCCCGCAGCCGCAATGGCGCTCTCCAAGCGATCGCTGAGCGAGTGGTTTCAGCTTTGCAACGGGGTCTGGAGCAGGGCTTGCAACCAGCCCCACCAATGCCTGGTCTGGCCGCCACCAAACCAGCGACCATCAACCCATCACCTAATTCAGCGCCTGATGGGGGGCGCAGCGGTCCGCGAGCGAGCCGTCCTCCAGCCAATCCTGGGGACGAGTGAACAGGTCTGTGAGCAAGGCCTCACGGCTGCCAGCCTCCGGCTGATATCCGTATTCCCAGCGCACCAAGGGCGGCAGAGACATCAGGATCGACTCGGTACGTCCGTTGGTCTGCAAGCCGAAAATCGTGCCCCGGTCAAACACCAAATTGAACTCCACATAGCGGCCCCGCCTGTAGAGCTGAAACTGGCGCTCCCGCTCGCCATAAGGGGTGTGCTGTCGCTTCTCAGCGATCGGCAAGTAGCTGGGCAGGAAGGCGTTGCCGCAGGCACTGGCCAGGGCAAACAGCTGCTCCCAACTCTGCGGCACCGGGCCTAATTGGTTGCTCACAGCCGCCGCAGGCCCATCGGGGTCCTGGCCCTTGTAGAGCACCCCGCGGGGATCCTGGTAGTCGTAAAAGATGCCGCCCACGCCGCGGGTCTCGTCCCGATGCTTGAGGAAGAAGTACTCGTCGCACCAGGGCTTAAACACCTGATAAAAAGCGGGATTAACGCTGTCGCAGGCTCCTTTGAGCGTGCGGTGGAAATGCTGGGCGTCTTGCAGGAACGGGTAATAGGGGGTGAGATCGGCGCCGCCGCCAAACCACCACACCGGGCCCGCTTCGAAGTAGCGGTAGTTGAGATGAACGGTGGGGATATAGGGGTTGCGGGGGTGCAGCACCATCGAGGTGCCTGTGGCAAACCAGCGGTGCCCCTTGGCTTCCGGCCGCTGGCTGAGGATCGAGGGGGGCAGTTCTGAGCCCTCCACCTCTGAGAAGTTGACGCCGCCCTGCTCGAAGACGCGGCCGCCCTTCATCACTCGAGAGCGACCGCCGCCGCCCTCCGGACGCTCCCAGCTCTCCTCGGCGAAGCAACCTTCGGCATCAAATTCTTCTAAACCGGCGCAAATGGAGTCCTGCAAGCCCATCAGCAGGGCCTTAGCCCTGGTGCGGGAGTCGGCCGGTGGAGCTTCCAGCAGGGCCTTAAGCATCGACACTGCGCCACATGGCGCTGGAAACGTCTAACCATTTCAGCCCAGCCTCCCCCCAGACAAGTAATCGAGAGGGTCTGTCACGCCCATGCTGACGGTCAAACGCAGCAGCGAGGCCCCTAGGATCGCAGTCTCTGATTGGATTTCCGATGGCATCTGTGGAGCAGGCTCAGGCCGCCCTCAACGCCGTTCAGGATGCCGGCAGCGGGCGCAGCCTGATCGAGCTGGGCTGGATCCAGCAGACGCGACTGGTGGACGATCGGGCCGTATTTCGCCTTGCCCTACCTGGCTTTGCCCAGAGCCAGCGGGATCGCATCGCCGCCGAAGCCAAGGCGGCCCTGCTCGCCCTTGAAGGCATCAACGACGTTCAAATTGAGTTGGAGCAGCCCAGCGGCGGCGCTCCAATCGGCGCCGCTGGTCATGGTCAAGTGCCGGAACGCGGTCAACTGCCAGAGCGCCAGGCCATCCCTGGGGTGCGCCAGGTCATCGCCGTCAGCAGCGGCAAGGGCGGAGTGGGCAAGAGCACGGTTGCCGTGAACCTGGCCTGTGCCCTGGCTGCTTCAGGACTAAAGGTGGGCTTGCTCGATGCGGACATCTACGGGCCGAATGCCCCCACCATGCTGGGAGTGGCTGATCGCACGCCTGAAGTGAGCGGCGAAGGCGCCCAGCAATTGATGACACCGATCGAAACCTGCGGCATCGCCATGGTGTCGATGGGCCTGCTGATCCAGGAAAACCAACCCGTGATCTGGCGGGGGCCGATGCTCAACGGCATCATTCGCCAGTTTCTTTACCAAGTCGCCTGGGGCGAACGGGATGTGCTGATCGTCGACCTGCCTCCTGGCACCGGTGATGCCCAGCTCACCATTGCCCAGGCGGTGCCGATGGCCGGGGCGATCATCGTCACCACTCCCCAGCTGGTTTCCCTAGCTGATGCCCGCCGGGGTCTGGCGATGTTTCTGCAGATGGGGGTGGACGTGCTGGGTGTGGTGGAAAACATGAGCGTCTTCATTCCCCCTGACGCTCCAGACAAGCGTTATGCCCTATTCGGCAGCGGCGGAGGCTCCCGCCTGGCTGAAGAGGCCGGAGTGCCCCTGCTGGCCGAACTTCCCCTGGAGATGCCCGTGCGGGAGGGGGGAGATGCCGGACGCCCCGTAGTGCTCAGCCACCCCGAATCGATCAGCGCCCGGGGCTTTTTGGCTTTGGCCCGCCAGCTCAGCGCCGCCCATCTGGTGCCAGCCTGAAGCCCATGTTGAGCCAGTTGGGGCGGCGCAACCCTCGATTTTTTAGTGGCCGCAGCAGCCGGCGCAACCCCCTAGCCGACGTGGACCTGATCCTCTGGGGGGTACCGCTGGCAATGGTGGCGATCGCCGGGATCCTGATTGCCAGCACCCAGCGCCAAGCGAATTACGCCGACTGGTACCAGCACTGGGTAACGGCGGCGGTGGGCATGGTGGTGGCCCTACTGCTGGCGCGAATGCCATTGGATCGGCTGATCCCATTTAAGTGGCCGATTTACATAGCCATGGTCGCCAGCCTGGTGGCCGTCCGAGTTGTCGGCACAAGCGCCCTAGGGGCCCAGAGCTGGATCAACATTGGCGGCTTTTATGTGCAGCCCTCTGAATTCGCCAAGGTGGGCGCCATCTTGCTTCTCGCCGGGGTACTAGCCAGACACCCGGTTGACCGTCCTGTTGACCTGATCCGTCCAGTGGGCCTAATCGCCCTGCCCTGGCTGCTGGTTTTTGTGCAACCCGACCTAGGCAGCTCGCTTGTGTTTGGCGCCGTACTGCTGGTGATGCTGTTTTGGGCTGGAATGCCTGGGGCCTGGGTGGTGCTGCTGCTCTCCCCTCTTGTGGCGGCGATAGTGGCAGGCACCCTGCCCTGGCTGCTGCTGGGCTGGGTGCCCCTGATGGGCTGGCTGGCATGGAAGAGCCTGCCCTGGAAGCGGGTGGCCCTGGCGATCAGCCTTGCCGTGCAGGGGATCTTCGCAATCGCCACCCCCTGGCTCTGGGAGCACGGCCTGCGCCCCCACCAGCGAGCCAGGCTCACCCTGTTTCTTGATCCAGCCCAGGATCCCCTCGGCGGCGGCTACCACCTGCTGCAGAGCACCGTGGGCATCGGCTCGGGGCAAATCTGGGGCACCGGCTTGATGCAAGGCTCCCTCACGAAACTGCGGTTTATCCCTGAGCAACACACCGATTTCATCTTCAGCGCCCTTGGCGAGGAAACCGGTTTTCTCGGCTCGGTGCTGGTGGTGGCCGGCTTCGCCCTGCTCATGTGGCGCCTGCTGCAGATCGCTGGACGGGCCCGCAGCGATTACGAGGCCCTGGTGGTGGTGGGAATTGGGGCGATGCTGATGTTCCAAGTGGTGGTGAACATCAACATGACCATTGGACTAGGTCCCATCACCGGCATACCCCTGCCCTGGCTGAGTTATGGAAGATCCGCCATGTTGGTGAACTTCATCTCCCTTGGGCTGTGCGTCTCAGCCGCCCGCCGGGGCCGCACGGCCCAGGGCCGCTGGTGAGCCTGGCCGACCTGCGACGTTGTTTGGCTGAAGGGGTGCCAACCGGGGTCGGCAACGAAGACTGCGCGCGGCGGCAGTGGTGGGCAGCCCTGGCCACCCTGCAGGAGGATTTCCTGTTGCCCCACCAACCCCTCCAGGGCCTATGGCTGGCCGCGCCACTGCCCGCCCTCTATGAACCAGCCCTGTTACAGCAGCTGCAGGGCTGGGTTTGGGCCCCAAGCGACCTAGATGGCCTGCTGCCCAGCCCCGCACCCCTTCTGCCAGGAGCCGGCAACCCAGCTCCATGCGGCAGCTTTCAGCGGCTAGCCCTGGCGGAGGAGGACGGCACCGACCCCCTCCTGCTGGTGATAACCCCCCAGCTACAGGTAGCCCTTTGCCTCGATGGCCCGGCTGAAGGCCGGCGCCTGATTGTTCGCTTCGACCCTGAGGCCCTGTCCGAGGCCCTAGGCCTTATTCATGGGCGCCTACTGAGCCAGGATCCCGCAGCCTCGGCAGACCTGCGCAGCGCCCTAGAGCGACTGGGGCCCCTGCGCAGCGACGACCAACTGGGCTTGCGCTTCTGGCCGCGGCTGGGGGAACGGCTGGCCGCCATGGCCCCCAGCCTGACGCTGCAGCCCCTGGTGCATGGCGGTAGCGATCGTCCAGCCCAGGCCCAGGAGCGCCAGGCCGGCGACACCCCACGAGCGGTGAGCAGCGAACTAGCCCTGCTCGAGGCCCTCACCCACGAGGTGCGCACACCGCTGGCCACGATCCGCACCCTGATCCGGTCCTTGCTGCGGCGCAACGACCTGCCGGCGGTGGTGCGCCAGCGCCTCGAGCAGATCGACGGCGAATGCAGTGAGCAAATCGATCGCTTCGGCCTGATCTTCCTAGCGGCCGAGCTGCAACGCCAACCAGGCTGCGAACAGCCCCTTGAAAGCCACGACCTGGCCCGCACCGACCTCAGTGCGGTGCTGCACCAGCAGCAAGAACTGTGGCAGCGGCAACTGGCGCGCCGCGGCCTGGACCTGGAGCTGGCGGTAGCCGATGGCTTGTCGCCGGTGCTGAGCGATCCGGCCCGGCTCGAAACCATGCTTGGCGGACTAATCGACCGCTTCAGCCGCGGCCTGCCCAGCGGCAGCCGCGTGACCGTGAGCCTGCTGCCGGCCGGCAGCAGGCTGAAGCTGCAGCTCAACAGCGAGGGCCACGACACCAGCGAGAACGACGGGATGGGGAACGGCGAGCAGCGGGAGCTGGTGGGGCCTGTGCTGAGCTGGAACCCCACCACCGGCAGCCTGCAGCTGAGCCGTCAAGCCACCCAGCGGCTATTCCATCGCCTCGGCGGTCGCCTCACCGAGCGCAACGGCAGCGGCTTGACCGTGTTTTTCCCGGTTTGCTGAAGGGCCGGTTTGTTGACGGGTGTGAAGAGTGCGGCAGAAGCCCCGATCCGGTCAAAACCACGGTGCTAGCTTCCGGCTGAAACGTTCCAAAGCCATGGCAGCTACGGTGCTCAGCGGTCAACTCCCGAAGTACATCGGCAGCACCGGCGGCCTGCTGAACTCTGCTGAAACTGAGGAGAAATACGCCATCACCTGGAGCAGCCCGAAGGAGCAAGTCTTCGAGCTGCCCACCGGTGGCGCGGCCCACATGAATGAGGGCGAAAATCTGATGTACTTCGCCCGCAAGGAGCAGTGCCTCGCCCTGGGCACCCAGCTGCGCACCAAGTTCAAGCCCCGGATCGAGGACTACAAGATCTACCGGATCTTCCCTGGCGGTGACACCGAGTTCCTGCATCCCAAGGACGGCGTTTTTCCCGAGAAGGTCAACGAGGGTCGCACCATGGTTGGTCACAACCCCCGCCGCATCGGCGCCAACCAGAATCCTGCCAATCTCAAGTTCACCGGCAAGAACACCTTCGACGCCTAACTAGTTCCACTGATCAACGCACTCCTGCAACGCATCAAAATTGGCCGGGTGGGGCTCATGCCTCCCCGGCCTTTGCATGGCAGACATGGCCTGGCGATCGCCCTGGTCGTGCGCAATGAGGAGCGTCATATCGGGGAATGGGCCCGCTTCCATCGGCTCGCCGGTGTGCGCCACTTGTTTGCCTATGACGACGCCAGCACCGACGGCACGGTTGCCGAGCTGAGGCGCCACATGCCAGCGGAGCAGCTCACCGTGATTCCCTGGGGACAGCGGCTAAACGACCGCAGCCTCGGCCGCCCGATCCACAACCAGGTGCTGGCTTACGCCCATGCCGCCGCTAACTTCGGCGGTGCTTTCCGCTGGCTGGCCTGCATTGACGCAGACGAGTTTTTGGTACCTGTCCAAGCAAGCAGCATCGACACAGCCCTGAAGCACCTAGGGCCCGAAGTAGTGAATGTGTCCCTGCCCTGGCACATGTTCGGCCGCTGCGGCCACCAGGATTCCCCTGCCGGGGGTGTGGTAGTCAATTACCTGCAAAGAGCACGGAACCCTATGCAGGGGGTGAATTTCAAGTGCATTGTTGACCCTTGCCAGCTCAGCGGTGTGCGCGTTCACACCATGGACACCGGCCGACCCGCGCTCACCTGGAATGACCGTGGCGAGGCTTTCCCCATAAAGCAACGGCACAAGTCTGGGTTCTATTCGGCCGAGCACCTGCAACTCAATCACTACTACACGCGCTCAAAGGAAGAGCTGGAGCAGAAAATTAGTCGCGGCCCCAACCTCGAGGCGAAGCGGCAGGATTATCGCCGCAAGGTGATGCGGACAGTAACCCGGATCGAGGCGCACACCCGGGAGGACCGGCAGGCGATCAATTTCCTGGAGCGAGCGGCGGCTGTAAACTCAGTTCAAAACTGATAACCGAACTGGTCGATCTCGGAAGCATAGAGGCGTCCAATTAGAAGTTCTAGCTCTGGTGTGTAGTGGTTCCGGTATCCCCCGGGGGCACCAGCCGGTCGATGCCCTCCCTTGGAGCGGGGCAGCCAACCGTCCCAATCCAGCCCAGCATCCTGAAAAAATAACTGCAGCTCCTGCTGGAGCTGCTCAAAGCGCACCACCCGATCAGCCACCACCTGATCATTGATGGTGTACATCGGCCAGTTGTCGTGGAAGGCGAGGGGCACGATGCCGCCGAGGTCATGGCCAGCGGCCAAGGCCTCCACATAGGCGGCAAAACTGGGAGGAGCCTTTTGACGCTGAATGCGCC
>NZ_JAGQDB010000046.1:0-18952 GCF_024346495.1 Cyanobium sp. A1C-AMD
AATGGCAGCCCGCCGAGCTTGGTCTGCAGCGCCAGCAGCAAACCCACACAGGTGATCAGATTCACCGCCACGGTGGCGAGCACCAGGCCGGCGGCACCGCAATAGAGGCCAGGCAGCAGCTGGGTAGCGCCGGGCACCGGTCCGCCCACGAAAGCCCAGCAGAAGAGCGCATTCAGCCCGATCCCCGCCATCGACCAGCGGAACGGGGTTACCCCATCTCCGAGGGCATAGAACACCCTCACCAGCACGTCGCGGGCCAGATAGGCGGGCATGCCGATGCCGTAGGCCATCAGCAGGTTGCCCACCAACTCCGCAGCACCGGCATTGAAAGCCCCCCGCTCATAGATCAGCGCCACGATTGGCAAAGCCAGCGCCACCATCAACGCCCCCAGGGGCAGCATGCTGGCGTTGGAGAGCATCAGCCCTTGGCGGATACGACCGACCAGCTCAGGTCGATCGTCCGGGGCCGTCAGCCGGGCATAAACCGGCAGTAGGGGCACCAGCAGGGCATTGGAGAGCAGCCCGAGGGGCGTTTGCACGAGCAGGTTGGCGTAGCCGAGACCCGCCGCGGCCGCCGGGATGCCCGAAGCGAAAAACAGGGACACAAACACGTTGATCTGCAGCATCCCCGAGGAGAGGGTGGCGGGCCCCATCACCTGCAGCACCTCGCGCACCCCGGGGTCCCGCCAGTCCCACACCAGCTGAAAGCGTTGCAGCCCTTGCCGGGCCAGGGCTGGCAGCTGGATCAGCCACTGCAGCACCGCCCCCAAAGTTGTGGAGCCGGCCAGCACCACGCCGCCAAGCACCGCCGTGGTGGGCAGGGTGATCGCAGCACCGAGCTGCCACCACAGCACCCCGATACCAGCGATCACGGCCACGCTCGAGAGCAAGGGGCTCACCGAGGGCAACCAAAATTCATCAGCAGCATTAAGGGCTCCAAAGCCGAGGCCGATCAGCCCGGCAAATAGGGCCATCGGCGCCATCCAACGCAGCTGCAGTACGGCGATGTCGTGGCGGGTGGCATCCAGGCCCGGGCCCACCAGGGTGATCAGGGGGCCAGCGAACACCAGCAGCAACACCGTCACCCCGAGCAACCCCGCCCCCACCAGGGTGTTGATTGCTGCCAGCACGTAGGCGCCCTCCTGGCGGGGCCGGCGGGCCAGCACGCTCACCATGGCGCTGTGGAAAGGTCCGTTAATGCCGCCCAGCAGGATCAGCAGAAAGCCGGGCAGCACGTAGGCGTAGTTGTAGGCGTCGTAAGCCGCGCCAACGCCGAAGGCTGCTGCAATGGCCTGCTGCCGCACCAAGCCGGCCAACTTGCTGAGGGCAGTGGCCACTGCCACAACCAGGGCAATGCGCCTGAGGGACTTTGCCATCAAGTGGGACCCAAGGCCCGGGAGTTGGCGGCAGTATGGCTGGCCTGCTCTCCTCCATCCCACCCCGCCCGCCATGGCCACCTGCGTGCTCAGCCTCGGCCCCCTGGTAGAGGGCACCTTGGTGAAGCGCTACAAGCGCTTCCTGGCCGATATCGAACTAGAAAATGGCGAACTGGTCACGGCCCACTGCGCCAACACCGGGCCGATGACCGGAGTGCTGCACCCCGGCGGAAGGGTGCGCTTGCGCCACGCCCCTTCCCCCAGCCGCAAGCTGGCCTGGACCTGGGAGCAGGCCCAGGTGCCTGGCGCCGATGGCACGCCCATCTGGGTGGGCATCAACACGGCCCTCCCCAACCATCTGGTGCGGGCCACGATTGAGGCCGGTTGCCTGGAGCCCTGGCTGGGGCCGATCGCAGCCATCCGTGCCGAGGTGCCCTATGGCGAAGGGCGCCGCAGCCGCATCGACCTGCTGCTCACCCCAGCGGAAAACGCCGCCGATCCCAGGCCGATCTACCTGGAGGTGAAAAACACCACCTGGAGCGAAGGGGAGCTGGCCCTTTTCCCAGACACCGTTACTGAACGGGGTCAAAAACACCTGGTGGAGCTGATGGCCCTGCTGCCAGAGAGCCGGTCCGTACTGGTGCCCTGCCTTAGTCGCGGCGATGTGAGCCGCTTTGCCCCGGGCGACGCGGCCGACCCGCGCTATGGCGAACTGTTTCGCCAGGCCCTGGCAGCGGGCGTGGAGGTACTGCCCTGCCGCTACAGCTTCAGCGCCAGCGAGGTGAACTGGCATGGAATTGCGGCTGTGGAAACCCACGGTCCCGCCCTTGGGGCTGGCTAAGCGCCACAATCCCGCGATGCTCCCGTTCCACTGGCTCACCCAGACCATCGCCCTGGGCCTGGGCATTTCCTTCAGCCCACTCAACATCGCTCTGGTGGCCCTGCTGCTGCTGGGCCCCAACCCGCTGCGACGCTGCTCCACCTACCTGGGGGGCTGGATACTCGCCAACGGTGGCGCGCTGGCAGCGGTGGTGCTGGTAGGCAGTCGCTTCAGTTGGGCCATGCAGCTGGGCAGCCGCGGCCAAGTGCTGATGGACCTGATCGGTGCCGGAGCCCTGGTGGCCTTGGGGCTGTTCCAGCTAACCCCTGCAGCAGCCATCGGCGAGGAGAGCTGGGCGATGCAACTGATGGGCCAGCTGCCCGAGCTCGACTGGTTTCCCCTGCTCGGGCTGGGGGCCGGCTGTGCTTTGGTCAGCCCGGAAAATCTGGTTTTTTACGCCAAGGAAGGGGGCATGTTGCTCACCAACCACACCTCCCTGCGCGGGGATCTGGAGGTGGGCGCCGTATTTGTGGCCATAACCACCTCGCTACTGCTGCTGCCACCACTGGCCTGGCTGCTGAGCGGCGGCAGGCTGCGCCAGCCCCTGAGCCGCCTCAACGACTGGCTTGTGCATCGGGCCGAATGGCTGGTGGGAGTGTTCGCCCTAGTGCTGGGGGTCTATCTGGGCTGGCAGGGAATTGAGGGCCTCCACCAGATGACCCTGGGAGCCGCAGCTCTGACCTAAAGGGCCCATAGAGTTGATTCACCGAGACCTCGACGCTGTGGATACCCGCGCCTTCAAACGCTCCTTACACCACTCGGAGCGTTACAACCGCCGAGGCTTCGGCTTGGGCAATGAGGTGGCAGGCAGCCTGGAGCAGGCCTACCAAAGCGATCTGATCGCCAAGCTGCGGGAAAGCGGCTACTCGCTAGAGAGCGGCCGCCTCACCGTGCGGCTGGCTGAAGCTTTTGGTTTCTGCTGGGGCGTAGAGCGGGCAGTGGCGATGGCCTACGAAACTCGGCGCCACTACCCCACTGAACGGATCTGGATCACCAACGAAATCATCCACAACCCTTCGGTCAACGATCACCTGCGCGACATGAACGTGCTGTTCATCTCCGTGGAAGACGGCATGAAAGATTTTTCGGAGGTTGCCAGCGGTGATGTGGTGATACTGCCCGCATTCGGCGCCACCGTTCAGGAGATGCAGCTGCTAAGCGAGCGGGGCTGCCACATCGTTGATACAACCTGCCCCTGGGTCTCCAAGGTGTGGAACACGGTGGAAAAGCACAAAAAGCACTCCTTCACCTCGATCATCCACGGCAAGGTGAAGCACGAGGAAACCCTCGCCACCAGCAGCTTCGCCGGCACCTACTTGGTGGTGCTCGACTTGGCCGAAGCCCAAATGGTGAGCGAGTACATCCTCGGCAATGGCGATCGGGAATCATTCATGGCCCGCTTTGCCAAAGCCTGCTCGCCCGGCTTTGATCCCGACCGCGATCTGATCCGGGTGGGCGTCGCAAACCAGACCACCATGTTGAAGAGCGAAACCGAAGAGATTGGCCGCCTGTTCGAGCGCACCATGCTGCAGCGCTTCGGCCCCATTGAGCTCAATGAGCACTTCCTGGCCTTCAACACCATTTGCGACGCCACCCAAGAGCGCCAAGACGCCATTTTCGCCCTAGTTGATGAGCCCCTCGACCTGATGGTGGTGATCGGCGGTTACAACTCGTCCAATACCACCCACCTGCAGGAGATCGCCGTCAGCCGCGGCATCCGCTCCTTCCACATCGACACCCCCGAGCGCATTGGCCCTGGCAACCGCATCGAGCACATGCCCCTAGGGGGCGAGCTCGAAATCGAGCTGCCCTTCCTACCCGAAGGTCCAATCCGAGTGGGCATAACCTCCGGGGCTTCCACTCCCGACCGGGTGGTGGAAGACGTGATCGAGCGGCTGATCGAACTCTGCGAAGCCTGAGCAGAACCAAGGTGTCCGGGTGTCACAGCGGGCGGCACTTAGGCCCACCATGGGCTTTACATTGATTAAAGAACGTCTTGAACAAGTCCGGCATCCTGCTGCCAGGGCTGGTCAAACGCCAGGAGTTGCCGTTGTTGCCTTTGTCGTTGTCAACCGCACCAGCCCAAGCGTCGTCCAAGGGAGAGCTGGGCTCCGGTCTGTTGCTGCGCCACAGCGATGATCCGAGGGTGCGGCGCTATGCCAGTGCCTTTGCCGACGTGATGGAAATGAGGGCGAGCGCGCCCGTTGTCTCCGAATACCTCGATCACCACGAGGGTTGGTTTCGCCGTTGCGCTGCCCCGATGACTGTGGAACCCCTCGGCAAGCGGGGCTACGCGCTGACTCTGGGCACCTTTGGCAACTTCGGCTTCGAAGTGGAGCCCACCATCGGCCTGGAGTTGCTGCCCCAAAACCAGGGGCTGTATCGAATTCTGACCGTGCCCCACCCCAGCGGCGATCCCAAGCTTGAAGGGCTTTACGACGTCGAGTTCAACGCCTCGCTGCAACTCGACCAATCCAATGATGCTGCCGTAGTTTCCAATGATTCCCGGCCCCAAACTTTGGTGCGCTGGGAGCTCGACTTGAGCGTCTGGGTACGCCTACCCGGGGTTATCACCCTGCTGCCTGATGGGCTGGTGCAGTCGAGCGGCGACCACCTGCTCCGTCAGATCGTGAGGCAGATCTCTCGCCGGCTCACCTGGAAGGTGCAGGAAGATTTCCACGGCAGCCACGATCTGGAGTGCCCACCCCGGCGAAGCGCCCAGTTCTAAATCAACTGGGCTGTCTTTCTGACTTGAGACCTAGAACCGAAACCAGCACTCAAGCCGGGCGGTTTTCCCAGATTTTGTTGAGGATCTGAAAGCCACTCACCGCCTGCCACAGAAACAGGGTCATCATTGCCATGTTGAGGCCCACATGGACCTTGCGGGCGATCAGATTGCCCTGCTGCATCAGGGAGGTAAGCGACACCGCCAGGGCGATCAAGCAGGTCATGCCAATGCCCACAAGCAGGTGGGGGCCCACAAATAATTTGCCGTTATTGAGGTAGGTAACGGCCATACCGCCGAAGGTACCCAGCACGGTGATCGCCAGGATCAGGCCGCCGATCTGGAAATGGCGCTTGGCAAACTGCCCCTTGATCAGCTGCTTGCGGGTCTCAGCATCTGCGGTGCGGGTTTTCTTGGCCTTGATGCCAAGCAGCATCCCGTAGCTGGAGAGGGCCAGCAGACCCAGCATCAACAGGGGATGGAGGAAGTTGAGGTTGTAGGCGAGGGCTTCGGGCATGGCGTCAGAGGGGGCCAAGGGATGGCTGCGGCAAGTGCCCAGCAGAGCAGGACTTATGGAGCGAAACTACAACTCACTGCGCCCCAGCAAGGGCGTTAATGAAGAAAATGACGGCGTCCGGTTACCACCATCGCCAAGCCAAGGGCATTGCAGGCGGTGATCGAATCGGCATCGCGCACGCTGCCGCCAGGCTGAATCACAGCAGTGATGCCCTGACCAGCGGCCAGCCGCACGGTGTCATCGAAGGGAAAGAAGCCATCGCTAGCAAGCACCGCGCCCCTAGCCCGATCCCCGGCCGCTTCCAAGGCCAGCCTGGCCGAGCCAACCCGATTCATCTGGCCGGCGCCAATGCCCAGGCTCTGGCCACCCTTGGCCACGGTGATGGCATTGGAGCGCACGTGGCGGGCCAGCTTCCAGGCAAAACCGAGGTCGTCGAGCTCTTGGGCTGTGGGCTGGCGTTCGCTCACCACCTGCCAGGCCGCTCCATCAACCGGTTGATCGTCTAGCTCCTGTAGCAGTACCCCGCCCAGCAGGGTGCGCAGCTGACGCCTGGACGCCAGAGCGATCGCCGCAGGATTCAATTCCAGCAGGCGCAGATTGGCTTTCGTGGCCAGCCGCTCCGATGCCGGCCCATCAAAGCCAGGCGCCACTACACATTCAAGGAACAGGCTGGTCAGCAATTCGGCAGTTGCTAGATCGACCAAACAGTTGATAGCCACAATGCCGCCGAAGGCTGAGAGCCGATCGGCGTCAAGGGCCCGGCTGAGGGCAGCGGCGCCGTTGTGGCCGATGGCCACTCCGCAGGGGTTGGTGTGCTTGACCACAACCGCCGCGGGCTGGGCCCCGGGGCCGTAGCCAAACTCCCGCACGGTGGCTAGGGCCGCATCCAGATCGATCAAGTTGTTGTAGCTGAGCTCCTTGCCCTGCAGTTGCACCGCGGCGCCCCAGCCGGCAGCGGGCTCGCTGTGCCAGGTGGCCTGTTGGTGGGGGTTTTCGCCGTAGCGCAGGCTCTGGCGGGCGGGCAGTTCCAGTCGCAGGGGCGCCGCCACCGCTGCTGGGAGCTCGGCTGCGCCGGCCAGCTGTCCCGCAAGCCAGCTGCTGATCGCCGTGTCGTAGCTAGCGGTGTGCTGGAAAGCTTCCAGCGCCAGCTGGCGCCGCAGGGCGGCGCTGATGGCTCCGGTGCGCAGACACTCAAGAAAGGGGCCGTATTGGCTGGGGCTGGTCAGCACCACCACATCGGCGTGATTTTTGGCCGCTGCCCGCACCATTGCCGGTCCACCGATATCGATGTTCTCGATGGCGGTATCGAATGCCACCTCGGGGTTGGCAACGGTTTCTCGAAATGGGTAGAGGTTGACCACCACCACGTCGATCGGCGCAATGCCCTGGGCCTCCAGATCAGCCTGGTGGCTGGGCTCGCAGCGGCGGGCCAGGATGCCGCCATGGATGCGTGGGTGCAGGGTCTTGACCCTGCCGCCCAAGATCTCAGGGGCGCCGGTGTGCTCCGCCACCTTGGTGACCTCAAGCCCGGCCGCCTTGAGGGCCGCAGCGGTGCCGCCACTAGAAATCAACTGATAGCCAGCCTCCAGCAGCCCCTCGGCCAAGGGCACCAGGCCCTCCTTATTGGAGACGCTTAGAAGGGCCGTGGGGGCCATGGCTGCCAAACGTGCAGGTATAAGGGCCAACCTACGCAGCAATCGATCCCCCGCCATGAGTAGCCAAACCAGCCAGCCCAACGACCAACTGATCCGCAGTGGCCCGGACCTGTGCGACCGGCGCCTTGTGCTGCTACACGGCTGGGGAGCGGATGCCGACGACCTGCTCGACCTGGCCGAGGTGCTGGTGGGGCCAGCGGTGAGCGTGGTGGCCCTGCGGGCACCACTGCCGCATCCAAGCGGTAGCGGCCGCCAGTGGTACGACCTGCAACAGCCGAATTGGCCCCAGCTACCTGCCGCGCGAACCCAGCTGCTAGAGCGGCTCCTGGCCCTAGCGGCGGAGGTGCCCCTGCAGCAAACGGCTCTGCTGGGCTTCTCCCAAGGCGCCTCAATGGCCCTTGATGTGGCCACAGCCGGCAGCGGCCTACCCCTGGCCGGCCTGATCGGCTGCAGCGGCTATCCCCATCCCGGCTGGCAACCAACCGCAGCATCCCTGCCCAAAATCCTGCTCACCCATGGCGAACAGGATCCTGTGGTGCCCTACGGAGCCAGTGAGGCCCTGAAAGAGCAGCTGCAACTCGGTGGCATCGACACCGAACTGGTTGGCTTTACAGGCGGCCACACAATCGACGGCTGCCTGTTTCCTGCCCTGCGGAGCTACTTGGCCAGCCAATGGTCATGCTGAACAACCAGCGGCCCACCTGAGTTCCGCCAGGGCAAAGCCAAGCTCAGACGAAGGCGTATTCGTACTCCTCCATTTCTTCCCAGTCGTCGGCGGCGAGGGCTTCGATGCCTTCGAAAAGCACCTCCTCACCGATGCGGTCGACGATCGTGCGCAGTGAGGGAAACAGGAAATGGTTTTCCTCGGCGTATTGGGCGCTGAACAGGCCCTTTTCGCCCCAGAAGAAGCGATCAGTGGTGTGCTCGTTGCGGCGCACGTTGAGAATTGCTGGGGGCACCAACAGCTCCTCAGCAATGAAGCGGCGTGCTGCCGTGACCGGCTTGTGGGAGCCGGTCTCAAGATTGAAGGTGGGGACATGCGCCAGCACCCGCTGGCCTGCGAGCCGGCGACGGCTAATCCGCTTGCGCTTTTTGGACATTGAACTGCTCCCGAGAAGGAGGAATTAGGAGAAGGAAGAGAAACCGGAGGGGGAACGGACAGTGGGAGCGCAAAACATGCGCAGGGTCCGTGACTCAGCCCACCCGAACCCCCCAAAATTTGGAGAGCAGGGCGACGCCCAAACGTTCTGTTGTCCGAGAGAGTCAGCAGGCCCAGGGGTCAGTGACGCCGCACCCCGCCCATTCGGGGTGCAGAACAACAGGAAGCAAGATCGGCGTAAGTCGGATCTGTCACTGCTGTAGCCTGAATTGCCGAAATGGGCAACAAAGGGTGAGGGCGTCACGACGACGAACCGCTGCCCGCTTGCGGACCGCGCCGTATTGGTCGATACCGCACATCTTAAGACTTTTTTCTGGTTTTCCCACGCCTTTTCCAAACTTTTTGGAACATGGCCAGGACTGAGGGCAGCAGATGCAAGTCTCCAACCGCTTTCTCGCCCTACTGCGCTTCCAGCTAGCCCAGTTCGCTGATCGCAGCGACCTCAGCTCCCTGGTGGTTTATGTCACCCAACCCGGTGAAGCCAACGCCCCCATCCTGGTGCCAATCGGCCAATGGCCGAGTGATGGCCGAGCCCTGCCTGCGGTCGAAGCCGGCAGTCCGCTGAGCTTGCCAGCGGAGGAGCGGCGCTGGCTGCCGCTGCGCCACCAAAGGGTGCTGCTGGGCGCGATCCAGGTGGAAACCAGCGTGGTGCCCTGGCCAGACAGCCTCGGGCAGCGGCTCCAGGCCGTCGCCCTGTGTCTTACCGAAGCGCTCTGCCTTGATCTGGAACAACAGCAGTTGCAACAGACCCTCGAGCAACAGCAAGCAGAATTGGGCCTGCTGTTGCACCAGCTGCGCAACCCCCTCGCCGCCCTGCGCACCTTCGGCCAACTACTGCTGCGGCGCCTCGAACAGGACCAGCAGAACCGACCTCTGGTGGAAGGCTTGCTGGCGGAAGAGCGCCAGCTCAACCGCTACGTGGATGCCCTCAGCCAGCTGGGCCGCCACGAGCAAGCCGCCGTCAGCGGCGAGGCGGCGCCACCCCTGCTGCTTCCCCCAGGGCTGGTGGGGCCAGAGGGCCAACCCCTGCTCGACTGGCTTGAGCCCTTGATGCAACGGGCTGCTGCCACGGCCTCTCTGCAGGGCCGCCCCTGGCATCCGCCATCCTGCTTGCCCAACTGGCACGGGGACAGTGGTGCCGTGGCTGAAATTTTGGCCAACCTGCTGAACAACGCCTTTCGATACAGCCCCAGCGGCACGGCCATCGGCCTGGACTGCCAAGCACTGGCGTCAGGGGACTGTCAACTGACGGTGTGGGATGGCGGCGAGCCGATCGCCGAAAACGAGCGTCAGGCCATTTTTGAGCAGGGTTTCCGGGGGCGGCAGGGGCAGGGGCGGCCTGGGACGGGGCTGGGACTGGCCCTGGCCAGGGATCTGGCCCGCAGCCTCGGTGGAGAGCTCAACCTGGTGTTGCCGCCGGCAGCCGTTGCCCAGCAACTGCCCGAGCGGGGCAACGCCTTTTGCCTCAGGCTGCCAGCCGCGGCCCCAAGCCCAGCAGCAGGGCCATGAGCAGCAGGGCCAGAGCTTCTGTCCATTCGACACAGGCTCCGTAGCTATCGCCGCTATGGCCGCCGAGACGGCGGCCGAGCCATAGGGGCACTAGCACCGCTGGCAGCAAACCCACCCCCTGGGGCCAGGGCCAGCGGGTCCAGGCCGCTAGGCCCAGGGCCAGGGCGAACACCAGCAGGGCCGGCACCAGTTCCGCTGCAAGACCCCGCCAGTGCTGCCGGTGAAAAGCAGCACTGCCCTGCTGCCTCAAATATGGAAACCACTGCATGGCCAAAAGGGGTGACACCCGGCCCCAGAAAGCTGCCCAGAGCATGGCCAGCGGGGCAGCGGCCCCTAGGCAAAGCAGGGCTGCTGCCTTGATCAGCAGCACCACCACCAAGGCCTGCACCCCCGATGCGCCCACCCGGCTATCTGCCATCGCCTCCAAGGCCCTAGGGCCGGCGCCCAAGCCATCGGCCGTATCCATTGCGCCATCAACGTGCAAGCCACCGGTGAGCACCAACCCGAGCGCCAGCACCAAGGCCACCTGGGCTCCAAGGGGCAACCAGCCAGCGGCAAGCCACCAGAAAAGGCCCTGCAGCCCGCCCAGCACCAGGCCGATCAGGGGAGCGAAGCGGGCAATGCGCTCAAAGCGAGGCGGCACTCCTGGCCAGGCGGGCAGCACCGAATAAAACACCCAGGCACCGGCCAGATCGCCCAACCAGCCGGGAATCGCCCCAGAAAATGACTTCGGCACGGGCTCTAGCAAGCGACACCTAGCGTCGGGACAGCACCTGTTCGGCGCAATCAGCTTCCCACCAGCGTTCTCCTTCGACATCACGGCGCAGTGCAGCCGCACCCGGGCCCGCTGCGGCTGCTTTCACACCCCCCATGGCGTTGTCACCACACCGCGGTTCATGCCCGTGGGCACCCTGGCCACGGTGAAAGGCGTTACGGCGTCCCAACTGCGGGACACCGGCGCCCAGATGGTGCTCTCCAACACCTATCACCTACACCTGCAGCCGGGCGAGCAGATCGTGGCTGATGCCGGTGGCCTGCACCGCTTCATGGGTTGGGACGGGCCGATGCTCACCGATTCCGGCGGCTTCCAGGTTTTCAGCCTCGGCGACATCAACACCATCGACGACCACGGCGTGGTGTTCCGCTCACCGCGCGACGGCGCCCGCATCGAGCTCACCCCCGAGCGCTCGATGGCGATCCAGATGGCCCTGGGGGCTGATGTGGCCATGGCCTTCGACCAATGCCCCCCCTATCCCGCCAGTGAGGCAGACGTGGCCGCCGCCTGCCGGCGCACCCACAGCTGGCTGGAGCGCTGCATCACCAGCCACACCAAAGTTGACCAGGCCCTGTTTGGCATCGTCCAAGGGGGCTGCTTCCCCCACCTGCGCCAGGAATCGGCCCAGGTGGTGGCCTCCATGGGCCTGCCCGGGATAGCCGTGGGCGGCGTGAGTGTGGGCGAGCCCACCGAGGAAATGCATCGGATCGTGCGCCAGCTGGGGCCGCTGCTGCCTGGTGCCGTACCCCACTACCTAATGGGCATAGGCACCCTGCGGGAAATGGCCATCGCCGTGGCCAACGGCTTCGACCTGTTTGATTGCGTGATTCCCACCCGCCTCGGCCGCCATGGCGCGGCCTTGGTGGGTGGCGAACGCTGGAACCTCAAGAACTCCCGCTTCCGCCACGACCACACCCCCATGGATGCCAGCTGCCCCTGCCCAGCCTGCCGCCAGCACAGCAGGGCCTACCTGCACCACCTAATCAAGAGCGAGGAGCTGCTGGGCAAGATTCTGTTGAGTTTGCACAACATCACCCAGTTGGTGCGCTTCTCCACCGCCATGGGGCAGGCCATCCGCGACGGCTGTTTTGCAGAGGATTTCGCTCCCTGGGAACCGGACTCCCCAGCCGCCCACACGTGGTAGCGTCCGCCCCTAGCTCAGTGAATTCCGGGATGGCTACCTACGCCCTGCAAACCCTGGCCCAACTCCCCGAGGCCTACCAAGCCTTCGGACCACTGGTCGACATCCTGCCGATCATTCCCCTGTTCTTTCTGCTGCTTGCCTTCGTGTGGCAAGCCTCCGTCGGCTTTCGCTGAATCCGGCCTCAGCCCTTCCTGAGCATCTCCCAGGCAAATTTGGGTAGGGAGAGCATTCGGCGCCAGCGACTGGGCTCCTGAATCAGCCGGTACAACCATTCGATCTGCAGGGCTCCCATCCAAGCGGGGGCTCTTTTTTTGACCCCAGCCCAAACGTCAAAGCTGCCGCCCACACCCATCCAGAGGCCGCCACTGCGCCCAGGCAGCTGCTGAATCCAGGTTTCCTGGCGGGGTACTCCTAAGGCCGCCAGCACCAGGTCGGGCCGAGCCGCCAGCAGCTGCTGCTCCAACCCTGGCCAGGCTTCAGCTGGTTGGTAGCCATGGGCGTGGAGCACCAGCTTTAGGCCGGGGAGCTCCTGGCGCAAGCGCGTGGTGAGCTGCTCCATCACCACCGGTGAGGCCCCCACCAAAGCCACCCTCCAGCCATGGGAAGCCGCGTGAGTGAGCAAATCACGGGCCAGCTCAATCCCAGGACTGCGCCGCACCCGGTAGCCCTGGCGGCCTAGGGCCCAGACCACGCCGGCACCATCTGGAATCACCAGGTCCGCCGCGGCGATGGCAGCCCCCAAGGCGGGATCGGCCTTTGCCGCCATCGTCATCTCAGCATTCAGGGTGACGATCTGCCCACCACTGCGCTGCCGCAGGGCCAAGGCCGCTGCAAACACATCTGGACACACGCTCACCGGCACCCCCAGAACCCTGGTGCGCATTGGCTCAGTTGCTGTTGATGCCATCAGGGGGGTGAGGTGGGGGTGGAGAATATATGGCTGGCCTACCACTGGCATAGGGACATCCATGGCGCAATCCCTGCCACTGAACAATCCGGCCCATCAGCCGGAACCCGAAGTTTCAGCCGCCCTGGATCCGGCTCAGGCCTGGGCCCTGCTTCAGGACCTTGATAGTCAAATTGATCGGGTGGTGTTGAGCCGCCAACACCCGATAACGGGACTGCTGCCAGCCAGCACCGCCCATACCGTGCACGGCAACTACGCAGACGCCTGGGTGCGCGACTGCGTTTATTCAATCCAATGCGTCTGGGGACTTGCCCTGGCCCATCGCCGCCTGCGGGGGGCCAGTCGCCGCGTATACGAGCTTGAAGCGAGGGTGCTGCAACTGATGCGCGGCCTGCTCAACGCCATGCTGCGCCAGGCCCCGAAGGTGGAGCGCTTCAAGCACAGCCTGCATCGCCTGCATGCCATCCACGCCAAGTTCGACACGGCCACCGGCGCTGCTGTAGTGGCCGATGACGGCTGGGGGCATCTGCAACTCGATGCCACGGCGCTGTTTCTGCTCCAACTCGCCCAGCTGACCCGCTCAGGCCTGGTGGTGGTGCAAAGCAGCCACGAGCGCGACTTCGTGCAAAACCTGGTGTACTACGTGGCCCGTGCGTACCGCGTAGCCGACTACGGCATTTGGGAAAGGGGCGACAAAGGCAACCACGGCCTCCCAGAGCGCAACGCCAGCTCGATTGGCCTGGTCAAGGCCGCTCTGGAGTCCCTGGAGGGACTCGATCTCTACGGACCCCACGGTGATGGCCGCAGCTGTCTGGTGATCCCCCACGACGCCATCGTGAGGCTGCGCCGGGCTCTAGACGCCCTGCTGCCGCGGGAATCAGCGAGCAAGGAGGTTGACAGCGCCTGCCTAGCGGTGATCGGCTATCCCGCCTGGGCCGTGGACGACCCAGAGCTGAGGCGGCGCACCCGCGCCAAGATTCGCGCCGAGCTGGGTGGGGCCTACGGATATAAACGCTTCCGCCGCGATGGCCACCAAACCGTGGTCGAAGACCACACCCGCCTGCACTACGAACGGGAGGAGCTGGCGGAGTTTGAGCACATCGAATGCGAATGGCCCCTGTTTTGGGCTTATGAACTGATCACGGCCTGCTGCGAAGAGCGCTGGGAGGAGGCCCGCCAATGGCGCCAGCGCCTCCATGAAGTGAGCCTGGAGCAAGCGGAGGGCGCCCTGCTCCCCGAGCTCTACCTCGTTCCCGAAGCAGCCATAGCAGCCGAACGGCAACAGCCCGGCAGCCAGCGCCGGCTGGCAAACCCCAACGTGCCCTTGCTGTGGACCCAAAGCCTCACCTGGCTCTCAGACCTGTTGCTTGCAGGATTAATAAGTCCAGAAGATCTCGATCCAACCGGGAGACGCCGGCCCAGCACTCTTGGCGCCGACCGGGTGCTGGTGGCGCTGGTGCCAGCTAACGCGGCTATCGCAGCCAGCCTGGAGGCGGCTGGACTGCCCCTGGCCCATGGCCCCAGTGACAACTCCGACCCCAGCAGCCCCAATACGGCGATCCGCATCGGCGGCTCCCAGGAGCTGGCGATGCGGATGGCCCAGGTGGGTGCAAACCCCGCCCTCGGCCTCAGCGGCCATCCACCCGTGCGGATGGAAACCATGGCTACGGCTCGCCTTTACCGGCAAGGAAGCAGCTGTTTTGCGTTTTTCCCAGCCGTGCTGGAGGAAGACACCTTCTACCTGGCAGACGATCCTGAGCAGCTCGTGGACGCCGTGACCGCCGAACTGCGCCTGTTGCAGCGCCACTGGCGCGGAAGCGGCTCGCCGCTGCTGCTGCTGCCGATCGCCGAGGGTGCCTTCCAGGCCAACCCAGATGCCTTCCTAAGGCTGGGGCAGCAGTTGCAGGCAGGTTTGCTGGACGGCGTCCCCGTGCAGCTGGCCCCGCTGGCAGAACTCATCGACCAGGGCAGCTGGGTGGAGCTGCCCGCCCAAGCGCCGGGGGCCGTGCTTCTGCCGCCTGCACCCATACCCACCCCGTTGCGGGCTGGTACCAGCCAGACCCCCCTTAGCGCCAAGGAGGAGCAAGAACTCGAACGCGAGGACATCAGCATTGGCGAACTCGCCGATCGGCTCTGGCGCAGCTCCTCCCTGGAAGAGCAGGGCGAGGTGCTGGAGCAACTGGTGCGGCGCCTAGGGCCCGACTCCCGGCTGCAGGGACCGGCCGGCAGCCAACCAGTACGCCTGCATGACCTGCTGGAGGAGGTCTACCGCCGCGCCCTGGCCGAAGCCGACTGGAACGTGGTTCGGCGGGTGGCTGGCGCCCTGGACCTGGTCCATCCCCAGCTGGAAGATGCCCTCACCGACCTGCTGGTGCGCCAGAAGCAGGTGGTGGTAGGACGCAATTACACCAGCGATTCGCGCATCAGCGAGCCCCAGGGCAGCGCCAGCATCGCCGCCATGATCCGTCGCTACAGCGGCGAAGACGGCCGTGAATGGATGCTGCAGCAGGAATTGCTACTTGCCCTCGACAGCCTGGCCCGCCACGAGCCGGCCCTGCTGAGCGGCAGCCTCACCCTGCAACTCGGCCAGCTGCTGCTGTTGCTCACCGGCGAACTGGCCAGCGAAGCCGGGCTCAACCCCATCGACGCCTTCGAGGCCCTTTGCGATCAGCCCCCCCACGCCATCCAGCGCCGGCTGCGGACCGTGCTGGCCGACCTGGAACATGCCAAAGCCTCCCTGCAGCGCCAGGAGCAACTGCATGTGAGCGGCCGGGTGCGTTGGGACGTTCCCGATCCCCTGGCAGAGCTACCCAAGGGCGGCTGCTGGCTGCAACACCGGCTGCGCCTCGGGGCCCTAGGGCGCGTGCCCCGCGATTTCTATCCCGGCATCTGGGATCTACTGCACCACTGCCACGGCATCGTCATCGGCGACAAGCTGGAGAAGCGCAACCGCCTGGACAGCGGTCCCCTATTGAGTGAAAAGACACCTGGCGAACGTAATTTCGCCGCCCTTGTCGATCACCTGCTCAGCAAAATCGAAGCGCCGGACTATCGCCAGCTATGCACGGAAACCCTGCTCACCTTGATCACCTTTATGGGTGCTAATCCCGAGGTGGTATTTAACGACGACTTGGTGTTAGACGTGGTGATCGGTCACGCCGTGCGGGTGGGCTGGCAGCAACGCCACCCGAATATTCCTGAATCCCAATACGGTCTGCATAAGGCAGACGCCTGGGATCAATTTTATCTGGCTTCGCCCGCTGATTGCCGCCGCTGGCAGCTGGCAGCTCTGCGCCAGCTCACTAGCCCAGACACAACCCCAGCAGCAAGGGCAACTTCGACGACCTAGATCGGCGCCTCCAGGCTCATGCAGAGATTGGGCTGCTCGACGCACTGCTCAATCAGGTCGGCCAGCTGCAAAGCCCGGGAAGCCTGCAAGCCATCCACCGCCGGGGTCTCAACACCCCGCACGCACTGGAGGAAATGCTCTAGTTCGGCGTATAGGGGCTCAATGGAGGTGGTACTGACCTCTTCAATTACTCCATCGGATCTGTAAACCAGCTCGCCGTGATCTGCGCTCACCGTCTCGTGAGCGCGGCGATGAATGTGCAAGGTGCGATTAAGAAAATCCGTCTCTACCAAGCTGCCGCGGCAGTGGGCACTAAGGCTGCGAATCTTGCGATGGGCCATCTTGCTGGCCGTCAGGCTGGCCACCACACCATTAGCAAAGGCCAGGGTGGCGTTGACGTAGTCGATTGGCCCTTCAGCACTGCGACCACCGGCCGCCGCCAGGCGAATCACTGGCGCCCCAGCCAGCTCCAGCACTAGGTCAATGTCGTGAATCATCAGGTCGAGCACCACCGACACGTCATTAGCGCGGTCTGGGTTGGGACTGTGACGGCGCGCTTCAAGCACTACCACCTGCTCATTAGCCACAACCTTGACCAATTCCCGGAAGGCGGGATTGAAGCGCTCGATATGGCCCACCTGCAGCAGACGACCAGCCTGCTCAGCCGCATGGATCAACTCAACCGCCTCCTCCTGACTGGCCGCGATCGGCTTCTCGATCAGCACGTGCACCCCGGCCTTCAGGCAGGCCAAACCGACGCGGTGGTGAAGCAGGGTGGGCACGGCGATACAAACAGCGTCCACCTCGGGCAACATTTCCTCGTAGGAGGGGAACCAGCTGCAACCGAACTGCTCGGTAGCTAGCTGTCCGCGGCTCCCATCTGGATCAGCCACCCCCACCAGTTCGGCTTCTTTGATCAGGCTCAGCACCCGGGCGTGGTGCCAACCCATGTTGCCGATGCCGATGACACCCACGCGCACAGGGTTCAAGGCAGGGGCTCTCAACTAACTGCATTATCGGGGGTACGGGGGCCCAGAGCGGTGATCAGCCGCCCTCGGGGCGCTCCGGTTCGACGACTGGACGCTCGATCTGTACTCGCTCAATGCGCGGGCCATCCATGGCCAGCACCCGAAATTGGTGGCCCTTCCAGCGCAAACCTTCGCCTGCCGAGGGAATGTGCTGCAAGCGCTCGAGCAGGAAGCCAGCAAGCGTGTGATGACCTTCCGCCTCAGGCAACTGCAGCGCCAGCTGCCTGTTGAGTTCGAAGATTTCCAGGTCCCCTGCCACCGACCAGCAGCCTTCGCCGAGTTTCTGCAGATCCTGGGCCGCCTCTAGGGAATCTTCTTCCTCTCCGACAATCTCGCTGGTGAGGTCGGCCACCGTGACCAGCCCCTCCGTACCACCATGCTCATCAACCACCACCAGCAGGGGCTGACCACTGCGAATCAGGGGCAGGAGCTCCGCCAGGGAAGTGCTCTCCTGCACCAGCGCCACGGGGGTGATGTAGGGAGCGAGGGGAGTGTCGGCACTGAGCATGCCCCTGGCAATGGGATCAGCAAGACGCCGCAGGTCAAGCACGCCACGCACGTCGTCGAGGGAGCTGCCGATTACCGGGAAGCGGGCGTGGGCGGTGTCATGGACCTCGCGCATCAGCTCGGCAAAACTCACATCCAGGGGCAGGGTGACCATGCCGGATCGGGGCACCATCACCTCCCGCACCAGGGTGTCCCTCAGCGAAAAGACTCCCTCCAAAATGTTGCGTTCGTCGGGCATCAGACCGGTGACGTTGCCGGTTTCGATCAAAGTTTCAAGCTCGCCAGCCGACAGGGCAGGCACCAGCTCATCCCAGTTACGGGGTAAGCCCAGCAGGTGCAGCAGCACACCGCTGCAACGCTCAATCAGGGAAAGCAAGGGGGCCAGATTGCGACTCACCGCAGCCAGCAACGGCGCCAGTCGCAGAGCCGAGCTTTCGGGACGATGCAACACCCAGGCCTTGGGTAGTAAGCCGCCCAGCACGGTGGCAAGCAAAACCAGTACAAGAAATAAACCGGCATCAAGCCAAACCTGGGGAATGGCTCCAGCACCACTTTTGGCGGCCATAGCCATGCCGAGCTGTTCAGCCAAGCCGCGACCGGCCCAGCCCAATGCCACCAAAGCGAGCGCCGTACCCAGCTGGGTAGCCACCAGCACTCGCCGGAGCCGATGCTGCAGCTTGGCAACGGCTTGGGCACCGGGCTCACCCGCCTCCTGCAGTTGCTGCACCCGGCTAGGCCGCAGGCGAATCAGGGCGAATTCCCCAGCGGCAAAAAAAGCCAGCAGAGCCAGCAAAATGGCCAGCGCCAGGACTTGAATCACAGGAAGCTCCGCCAGGAGAGCCATCAGTGCTCTGACGATAGGGGTTGCTGGGCAATCAGACCGCAGGGGTTGATTGAACCAAGGTGAAATGGGGGTCCCGAGGATCGAACTCGGCTAAGGCGAATTATGAGTTCGCTGCATTCACCAGATTGCTAGACCCCCTCGCCAGCAGTGCTACCAGAGGCCGCGCACCGGAGCGCTGTAGCTGGCACCGCCATCCTGCCAGCCTGGGCCATCAGGCTGGGAGCCAGAGGATCCCAGGCTGCCGGAATAGCCGTTTGACACATCCCCCGTACGCCAGGGCATGGGATCACTCTGCTGCTGAAGTAACACTTGATAAGTGTTTTCCACTGCCGTGCCATCCCAGATGATCGTTTGATCGGGGAAGCCGAAGCCCATCACCCTGGTGCCATCACCACCACCCATGGCGATGCCAAATAGATCGGTGATTTGATTGGTGAGGCTCACGCCGCGAGCAAAGGGCGCCGTGTAGCTGAAAAAGCGTTGCTCCATCAGCTGGGGCGTGGTCTGAACGACGCCACAGCGGGTAACTTCAACGGGTCTGGCAGCTCCCCCATTGAGTGCCTGCCCACTGCTGTTT